>DATADG010000040.1:0-3776 GCA_036258655.1 Gemmatimonadales bacterium
GAGGCGGCGAGATTCAGGTTCACGGCAGCGGCCAGCTGCTCCAGACCCTTCTCAAGCACGATCTCGTCGATACGCTCCGCATCTGGCAGTTTCCAGTGGTTCTCGGCACCGGCAAGCGCCTGTTTGGCGAAGGCACGATACCACGGAGCTTCCGGCTCGTCGACACGCAGCTGGCCACCACCGGTGCCGTCCTGCACGTGTACGAGCGCGCCGGCGAGCTCAGGTATGGTGAAGTGGAAGTGGGCCAGGAGACCGTGATCTTCGAACGGACTTAATACGCAGCCGGCGAGAAGATATGACGAGAGTGATGAGCGTCTACAAGGGCCCGGTTGGTATCGGGCAGCTTGCCATTCCGGTGGCCAATCTCGAGCGCGCAGTCGCTTTCTATCGAGACGTCCTGGGACTCCGGTTCCTCTTCCAGGCGCCGCCCGGGCTCGCCTTCCTGGAGTGTGGAGGGGTGCGGCTGATGCTCGCCCAGAAACAGGAAAGTGAGCCGGCACTGCCTGCGGGCGTCATCTACTACCGGGTGGCCGACCTCGATGCGGCGTACAACTCCCTCCGTGAGCGCGGGGTCACGTTCGTCGATGAACCGCACCGCATCGCCCGACTCGCCGACCACGAGCTATGGATGGTCTTCCTTCGGGATCCTGACGAGCACCTGCTGGCACTCATGGCCGAGCAACCGCTGGGAGACCGAGACTCCTCTTCATAATCTCCGGTATGGCTCTGGTGGTTTTCCTGCGGGGTGTCAATGTGGGGGGGCACAGGACGTTTCGCCCCAGCGTCCTGGCTCGGGAGCTGGCCGACTACGATGTTGTGAATGTAGGGGCTGCGGGCACGTTCGTGGTTCGCAAACCTGGAGCTCGAACACGGTTTCGTGGCGACTTGCTCCGGAAGCTGCCCTTCCAGGCGGAAGTCGCCCTTTGTGACGGCCGCGATCTTCTCAGTGTGGAGTCGGATCATCCGTTTGGAACTGAGCCGTCACCCCCGGATGTAGTTCGATTCCTGAGCATCCTATGCAAACCCGGCGTCGCCCCGCCTTCCGTTCCCATCACGCTTCCGCCAGAGGGGCAATGGCTGGTGCGAGTCATCGCCTCGAACGGCAGATTCGCCTTCGGAGAGTACCGGCGTCACATGAAAACGATCGGCTATCTTGGCCAGATCGACAAGCTCTTCGGCGCGCCGGTGACGACACGAAACTGGAACACGATTACCACAATAGCACGAATTCTGAGAAGCGATGGCGGGAAGGACCGCTGAGCTGGGGCGGGGACAGGGCGACCCCATGTCTCCACAGTCAATCCTTTGGCGCCGGCTGGATCAACCCGGTCACGATGCAGCGTGGCTGGTGTCCTGCCCGAGCGGCTGGGAGCTGGAGGGCTCAGCAGTTTTTGCCCAGAATGGCGAGCCGGTTCGCCTGGACTACCACGTCGTCTGCGATGCTCGTTGGCACACCCGCTCAGTCTGGATTCGCGGGTGGATGGGCTCGGGGTCCATGGCGCTCGACATCACGGCCGACGAAGGGCGCCATTGGCACATGAACGATGTCGAATGTCCCGCCGTGGCGGGCTGCCTGGACATCGATCTGAGCTTTACTCCCGCCACCAATCTGTTGCCGATTCGTCGACTCGGGCTCACCGTTTCAGGATCCGCGGGGGTGCGTGCTGCATGGCTCGGATTTCCAACGGTGACGCTGGAGCCTCTGGACCAGCGTTACGAGCGGACCGGACGTACGACCTATCGCTATGAGACCACGGATGGCCAGTTCCGGAGGGAGCTCGAAGTGAACCCGGCCGGCTTCGTGACGCACTACCCAGGGTTCTGGCTCGCCGAGGCGGCCTTCTAACCGGATCTTCTTGTGGAGAGATCACGAGGTACGGATCTATGCCATACACTCAAGGACCGGCGCTCACGCCGGAGCAGTGGGAAGCAGGAGACTATCGTCAATCCGCGCGCGAGCTGGATGAGTGGGCGAAATCCACGCCGAGGGCGCACGAGGAGGACGCGACCGAATACGTCGCAAAGCTGGGGGTGAATCCCGCAGGGTCGGTCGTGGTCATGAGCCGAGCCCACGATCGGGTTCTCATTCCGCCGCCGGCTCGAGCGCCGCTGGCTGCATTCGCGCTGGCTGACCAGCCATTTGGCTTCAGGCTCGCAGATGTCGAGCTGCTGCGCGCTGCCGGCGCGGGGGCTGATGATTCTCAGACTGCAGCCGCGCTGCTGGATCTCGCACAACGCATACGGGACCTCCTTCCACCATCTGCCGCCGACCGAGCATGAAACCCCGGGTCACCCTGATCACATTGGGCGTCGATGATCTGCAGCGCTCGCTCGCCTTCTATCGCGATGGCCTGGGGTTTCCAACCAAAGGGATCGTAGGCACCGAGTTCGAACACGGCGCGGTTGTGTTCTTCGATCTACAACCCGGGCTTCAGCTGGCGGTCTGGCCGCGAGAAGACCTGGCCCACGATACCGGCCTGGCCCGAAGCCCAAGTAGTCCGACCGAGCTGAGCCTGGGACACAATGTGAACAGTCGTGCCGAGGTCGACGCTGTCATGGACCAGGCCGCGCGTGCCGGGGCGAACATCGTCAAGCGGGCGCAACAGACCTTCTGGGGCGGATACTCCGGGTACTTCCAGGACCCGGACGGGCATCTGTGGGAGGTTGCCTGGAACCCGGCCCGGCAAGTCCGCGATTAGATAAGCGTGGACAGCTGTCTGGGAGGATCAGCATGCATCGTCGCGAGGTTCTGCCAACAGGCATCGATCCGGCCATCAGTGACTATTACGATCGCGCACCCGAGGAGTCACGGCTCGAGCAGGGAGCGTTCCAGCTCGAGGAGGCGCGCACCCGGGAGCTGATTCGGCGCTTTGCGCCGCCACCGCCCGGAACCGTGATCGATGTCGGTGGCGCGGCCGGAGCCTATGCGCTGTGGCTCGCCGAGGCAGGCTACGAGGTGCACCTGATCGATGCTGTGCCCCGGCTCGTGGCCGAGGCTGAGCGGCGGAGCGCCGCGGCCCAGCTACCGCTCGCGTCCTGCCGGGTGGGGGATGCCCGCGCTCTGGATCTGCCCGGCGCGGTCGCCAACATGATCCTCCTTCTGGGCCCGCTGTATCACTTGACGGACTCAGGCGAGCGCGCGAAGGCGTTACGAGAGGCGGCCCGCATTCTCAGGCCGGGAGGCTGGCTGTTTGCCGCCGCCATTTCACGCTGGGCGTCGGCGCTGGATGGTCTTGCCCGGGACCTGCTGCAAGATCCCCGGTTCATTAAGATCGTTCGGCAAGACATCCGGGACGGACAGCACCGGAACACAACTGAGCGGCTGGATTACTTCACGACCGCCTACTTCCATCGCCCGGAGGAGCTGGCGGAAGAGGTGCTGGCTGCGGGGTTGACGCTGGAGGGCGTGTACGGGCTCGAAGGTCCCGGCTGGATTCTGCCCGATGTTGCCGAGCGGATGACGGATCCCGAGCGGCGTGCGACGATGTTGAGTGTGGCGCGGATGCTCGAGCGAGAGCCCTCCGTCCTCGGAGCCAGCGCCCATCTGTTGGCTGTCGCCCGGCGGCCCGCGTGAATCGCGGATGTTTCCGTGATCATTGCATCCGGCTCTGACTTTCTCGAGATCACGGTTCGCGAGCGGCTTCCGGCAGGACTCCCGTCGGCCGGCGACTTCCGCGTCGCGCGATCACGCCGGCGGGTTGGATGCAGGATCGGGGAACCAGCAGGCGATCGTCGTCCCAACGCCTCGTTCGCTGTCGGCCGATACTGTGCCGCCA
>DATADG010000041.1:0-6999 GCA_036258655.1 Gemmatimonadales bacterium
CGCCCAGACCAGGGCGATGGCAGTGCAGGCCAGCAACACGAGCCCGCTGGACGACTCAGTCTGCGCGAAGCGCTGAAACGGGGCGAGCACGCGCTCGATGAGCTGGGGTGCATCGGAATCCGACCTCATAACTGTCGGAGCTGCAACCTCGGCGGACGATCGTTGCATGCGACCTCACTCGAATACGCATGGTTTGCCGTACTGCCTGCCCATGCATACCCCTGAAGCCGCGGAATTTCAACACACTTGTGAGCAGCTGATCAGCAGCAGACTAGCTGCTGACAGCAGCAGCATTGAATGCAGTAAGCGAGACGATCGAGTGGCGGAGCGGCTGAGGAGGTTGCATCCTGCTGAGCCGCTGACTCGCGGGTCAGGCGACGAGCTTCTTGTCCCTGAGGGAGGGCAGGTACACTGTCGGGCTCAGAGGAGCTACGGTCAAAGCGTCCACCCTGGCGTGTGAGTTTGTCACACGTTGATTGCTCTCACTGATGCGTTTGACCCGGCGGCCCACCCGCGCGTGGAGCCAGCTCAGACCCTGGGTGAATCGACGGCTCACCATGATTCCGAGCCTGGTACGCCCTTGAAGGGTCCCACCAGCTCGGGAGTGACCCAGCCGCCATAGTAGAACCCCGGCTGCGGCGTAACCCGATCCTTTCCTACATAGCAGGCGTCCATGCGACGGGGATAGAAGGCGAAGTAGTCGCGAATGGATTCGAAGCCGGCATCCGGCTCGGGATAGCTCCAGGCAGCATCTTTGGCTATGCGGCCGTTGCGCTGAATCGTCCAATAACGAGCCAGGCCCTTCCATTCGCAGAAGCTGGTTCGGTTGCTGGGCACCATCGCGCTGAGATCGACATCCGCGGGAGGGATGTAGTAGCCTGGCGGGCTCGAGGTCTCGCAGACGCGGAGTGCACTACTACTCTCGGCAAGCACCCGGCCAGCAAACTCTACTCTGACGCGCCGGGAAACCGGTTCCACTCTCGGTGGGCGCGGGTAGTCCCAGACCGACTCCTGTCCCGGACCTGGTACGATGATGCCGCTGGGGCGAACTCGCGGAAAGTTGCGCCACTTCTCGCGCTCTGCTGCAAATGCGTCGGCAGTGCTCACGAAAGCCTCCAGGCTGATGTTCGACGCCTACAGAGCGGGATAACGCCAGGGAAATGACTCGAGTTCCAGGTTCATCAGGCCGGCAGTGCCTGGAACTTCCTTTCAGCATCGCGCATTACACCGTAGACCGATCCGAGGGAGAGCCCGTGGCCGAAAGCCGACCGTTGAGCATACCAGTAATTCTGGGGACCAGCCGCAAGGGGCGGATGAGCGCGCACGCGGCGCGCTTCGTGTGCCAGGAGCTGCGGAAGCGTGACGGGATCGAAACTGAGCTGATCGATATTGCCGATCTCGAGCACCATCTGGACGACAACGGCCAGGGGACCGGCGACCCCCGGTTTGCCGCCAGCATGGCCCAGGCCGATGGGATCGTGATCGTGGCACCCGAGTACAACCACGCCATGCCCGGGCTGCTGAAACACGTGCTGGACAGCTGCCTCAAGGAGTACATCCACAAGGCGGCCGGCATCGTCGCGGTATCGGCTGGCCCGTTTGGTGGGACGCGAGTGGTGGAAACTTCCTTGCCGATTCTCCGGGAACTGGGCCTGGTGACGATCTTCTGGGATGTGAACGTGGGGAGTGTAGGAAAGGTCTTCGATGAGAGCGGCAAGTTACTGGACGACGCCTTCGTGCGGCGGACCGACAAGTTCCTCGGCGAGCTGGTCTGGATGGCCAGGACGCTGCGGTACGGCCGCGAGAACATCGAGCTGAACTGACGAGGACTACGACCAATGCCGAGACTGCGCTGTCCCAAATGCGGTGCCGAGATGAACCGGCACGCTGAAAAGCTGGTACACCCGCACAGTGTGGCCGAGGTGCGGCTGGTGGATGTCGCGCTCGGTGGACTGCTGGAGGAGACTCACGCCTGTCCCGGGTGCGGGAATGTCGAGTCCCGGCGTGTGTAGCTTGCTGAATCGGCTGAGCCGGCGCAGGATATAGAGTATCCTGCACCATGACTCTCAACCTCGGGTCCCCTGTGGCCGAGTTGTCGCGTGTACTGACCGGCACCGCACCGTCCAGCCTGCCTCAGGCGGACGCAACGGCGAGCTTCGAGTCGCTCTTCGCGAGCTGCGTGAGCTCGGCCTTTGGAGTAGCCATGCGACTGACCCGGAACCAGGCAGATGCGGAGGATCTCGTACAGGACGCCGCGCTTCTCGCCCATCGTGCGTTCGACTCGTTTACGCCGGGAACGAACTTCAGAGCCTGGTTCCTCAAGATTCTGATCAACTGCTATTACTCGAGGCGACGGCGGGAGAAGTGCCGGCCCGTGACATCAGACCTGGACGACACGCCGGACCTGTACCTTTATGCCCGCTCCGGAGAGGCCGGCTTCCCCACCCAGGGACCCGATCCTGCGGCGCAACTGCTGGAGAAACTGGGCACCGAGCGAATTGCTGAGGCGATCAACCGACTCCCCGAGGAGTACCGGGTCGTGTCGACCCTGTATTTTATGGACGACTTGAGCTACGAAGAGATCGCCGGAGTCCTGCGGTGCCCCGTGGGCACGGTCCGATCGAGGTTACATCGCGGCCGGAAGATGCTACAGAAGGCCCTCTGGCAGATCGCGGAGGAGGACGGAATCGTACGCCAACCCGCACATCAGGAAGACGCATGAGTCAATTGGACCGAACCAACTGCGAGGAGGCATTCCGTCGCCTTAATGATTACCTCGACCGCCGGCTGACAGCGGACGAGCTGAGAATCATAGAGGAGCATCTGAAGATCTGCGCCTGGTGCGCGCGGGAGTTCAACTTCGAGGCGAGCGTGCTGTACGGTGTCAAGCGGAAGCTGCGCCAGCTCGAAGCGCCGCCCGAGCTCGTCAGCAAAATCCTCTCCCAGCTGCCGCCTACCCACCAAGCAGAGAGCTAGAGCGCCGGCGCGGCCATCCCGCGCAGCGCTTCCAGCTCGCGCGGCTCCACGCCTATCAGGTGGAGAAACTCGTCAGGCAGACCGGCCAGGCATTCGCGTAACGTCTCAAGGTCGATGCAGGATGAGCTCAGGCATTCGAGCGAGTCCAGTCCCCGGGCGTGGTGCAGGTCGTGGCAGCGGGCAAAGACTGTCTTGGAGAGATGTGCGCCGGTAAGATCGGCCTGACTGAGTTGAACGCCACTCAGGGTCGTGGTGGCCAGCTCCGCCTGCCTGAGACTCGCTCTCCGGAAATCGGAGTCATTGACCAGGGCGCCGGCGAGCATGGCGTAGCTCAGGTCTGCGTCGGTCCACTTGGAGTTGCTGAGGTTGGCGCCGGTGAGATCGGCTCCCACCAGCACCGCTCCGGTCAGATCACAGCGGGTGAGATCAGCGCCCCGCATCACCGCGTCACCGAACTTGCAACCGCTGAGATTCGAGAAGTTGAGGTAGGTGCGGGTGAGCTCGGCGCCGCTGAAGTCGGTCAGCGCGGGCGTTCCGGCGCCCATGTTGATCCCCTGGAAGCGAGCGTCCGTCAGGTCGGCGTCCCGGAAGCTGGCCCCAATCAGAAGAGCGAGGGTGACGTCGGAATCCCGCAGATCGGCGCCGTCCAGGATTGCGCCTCTCAGGTCGGCCTGGCAGAGATCCACGACGCGAAGGCGGGCGCCCCTGAGGTCCGCTCCCTTGAGGTCGGCGCACAGCAGCATCGCGCCTTCCAGGTCCGCACCGGCGAGCGTGTCCCCCTCGACCTCGAGGAGAGGTGCACCGGTCTCCCGGTGACGTATGATGATCATGGGGAGAAGATGTGGGCCACCGGCGGAGGGCGCCAGCGGCGGGCGGTCAGGCGGTCGGGCGGTCCATCGCCTCCCCAGCCGTCACCACCGCCGCGCCGAGCAGAAACACGTCCTTGAGCAGGAACGCCGCGCCCTCGCTGGGTGCCGGGAATCCGTCCACCCAATGCCAGAGACCCGGCGTGGTCACCAAAAAGCTCAGGGTGACGAGGAACATGCCGCTTGCCGCGAGGCTTCCTGCTGCGCTGATCGACCGGGACCACGGCCGTGCGAAGATCGCCCCGGCAATCGCGAGCTCGGTTATCCCGATGACCCGCGACACCGCCTCGACTCCGAGGATGGAGTACATCCAGGACAACAAGGGACTGTGCTCCAGCAAGGGCTGGATCGCGCGCGCCTCGGTGGGCGTGAACTTGAACAATCCGAAATAGAGGAGGATGCCCACCAGCGAATACCGCAGGATACCGATTCCCAGGCTCTCCAGCTCGACTCGCCCTATTGCGGCCGGCCTCCTCAGGACTACTGGTCCAACTGCCATGTGATCTCCTTCCTTATTGAGAAGGCTGGCCTGAAATTGGAGCCACTCCGGCTTTCCAGCGCCCGGCGATCTCGAGCAAGCGCACGGCGTAGTAGAGCGTCCATTCGGCCGACGGTGCGACGCGTCTCATCTCATCGTCCAGATCACGGAGCGTGGCAGCCAACTGGGCGGTTCGAAGCGGCGTGCCGAGGATGTGCGCCAGCGGAGCAGCGAGATATCGTGCATACCACTCCGGCCACTCGGGGTCGTCGCCGTTGACCGCGATGAACGCCTGATGATGAGCGTGGCCTGCGGCGCGCAGTAAATTGGCCAGCTCCTGTTGTCGATCTTCCACGGACTTTTCTCTCATATCATCGCCTTACCGCCTGATGTCGTCGTCCTCCGCTACCTCGCAGTACACTTTGATCGCGCCTTTCGCCGACGTGAGCGTCTCCAGGAGGAGCTCCCAGTTATTCAGGCCCTTCACTGGATGGGTGAGCAGGCGCCTCAACCAGCCAGGGTACTGCGACTCGGCATGGGCCATGTCCTTCACGCCTTGCTCGAAGTACTCCCGATTGGCGTTCACCGTGCCGACCATGACCTTGTTGCCCAGCACGAACTCGAGGTTGATCCGATCGGCGGGCACCTCAATCATCTTGTCCCCGCCAGTGACGCTGGAGAGGACCAGCACACCGTTCTTGGCTAGAGCCCGCATGCTCTCGAACACCACGGAGGAGGCTCCGGTCGCCTCGAAGATGAGATCGAACGGTCCGTAGCGGCGGCAACTCTCTCCGAGGATGGGCGAGGTGACGGTGGACTCATATCTGGCGTCGATCTCCTCGATCAGATCGGAGTTGAGGTATGGTCGCTCGGTGCGACCGAACACCGTCACGTCCAGACCCCGAAGCCGGAGCACCAGCGCGGCCAGCAGTCCTATCGTTCCCGCACCCATCACCGCGGCCTTGCGCGGCCGCCAGACTCGAAGCCGCCGCTGAATCTCGTACGCCTGAGCGATGCCCTTCTCCACCACCGTGGTCGGCTCCAGCAGCACCGCGACATCCTTGAGGCCTGGTGGAACCTTGACGATGTACTCCGGATCGTCGACGTAGTACTCGGCGAGATATCCATGGCGAAGGTTGATGCCGCGCTCGTAGTAGAGGTCGTCCGTGGTCATGTCGTAGGTGCCGATCCGGTCGTAGATGCTGGAGCCGGGTCTGCGCACGGTGGCGACGACGTAATCGCCCGGCGCGAGCTCGGTGACGTTGGGCCCGACTTCGACCACCCGGCCGAAGCTCTCGTGACCGGTGATCAGATAATCAAAGCCGGGCGGCGCGGCCCCGTACTCCGCGGCGTTGATCTCCTTGTCGGTCCCGTCGACCCCGACGCGCAGCACCTTTACCAGCACGCCACGTCCGCCCGGGATCTCGTCCAGCGACGGCGTGGGCACATCTCTCAGGTGCATGGTGTTGGCGCGGCCGGGAATGACGGCGATGGCTTTCATCGTCGCCCGCTCGGATTTCGCGATGTCCCGCCTTGATGGTTGAGCGTTCGCTGCTGGTGAAGTGACTGTGGGCATCGATCGTTCCTCAGGATTCTACCAATTGAACCACGTGGCCATCGGGATCCCGGACCAGGATGCCTTCCCTGAATCCGAGTGTGCTGTCAGGAAGCTCCACCGGCGCTGGTGACAGCAGCCGGAACTTGCCCCGGCGGACCACGCCAGCTGCCGCGTCGGCATCCGGAACCAGCACCGTGGTCTGCCAGTGCACCAGATCGTTCGGGCGGGCATCCGGCGGATAGGGCCGTCCATCAGTGGGCGCGAGATATTCGAGAAACTCGATTCCGGGTCCGCGAGATGCACGTAATCCGGTGATCCGCAGCCGCGCGCCCTCGACATTGTTGAGATGCTCCTGCTCGGTGCCGAAGTTCATGCTTTCACCCGCCACCCGGAGTCCCAGCAGGTCGCGGTAAAAGGCCAGGCTCTGCCTGGTGTCGTGGACCACGATCGCGGTGTGGTCGATTCCCAGGAACAGCCGATCGCTCGGCCGGTGCCATTTGGGGTCGCCCTTGTCCGGCGGGAATTGCAGCACCTCGAGCGGGTGGCCATCGGGATCCTTGAAGCAGAACGCGCGAATGCCGGCGGCGGCGGGAATCGTCTTCGGCAAGAGTTGGGGCGCGGTCGACGCATGCCGGACCTTGTACCGACGGAGCCGACTGTAGGCCTGGTCCATGTCGCGCACGATGATGGCCACGTGCTGGAACCAGCGATCGTTGCTCCGGGAATCGAGCGGAATGGGCCGGCCCGTCGGGGTCAGGTATTCGGTGAGTTGGAGGTACTCGTCGCCCAGGCGAAGCCGCACGACGCGAAGTCTCGCACCAAAGACGTCGTGCAGCTCTTCGTACGCGGGCCCGAGCAGCTCATCGTCGGAGACCTTCTGGAAGTCGAGCACTCTGGTGTAGAACTCGACCGACCGGTCCATGTCGGAGACGGTGAATCCAACCATCGCGACGGCCTGAACCCCCGCCGTCGCGGGCGTACGCGCGGCTTCTGCTCTGGCTGACTGGCGCGCGGCGATGCCGGAGCCGTTCCAGGGCTGGGAGTTCTGTGCTGGAAGTGAGACTGGAAGACCTAACGCAAAGAGGTACGTCGCGAGCGCGGACACCCCGAGCGTAGCCAGG
>DATADG010000042.1:0-5577 GCA_036258655.1 Gemmatimonadales bacterium
ATTAGGTGCTCTCGCTTATGGGCCCGCTCGTTCTCCAGGATCACCCGCCGGCTGACCACGATGTTGCGGCGCCGCTTGTTCAGCTTGATGATCTTGAACTCGTAGCTCTGGCCCAGCAGCTCGTCGATGTTTGGCACTCGGCGAAGGGCGATCTGACTGCCCGGCAGGAAAGCGTCGACCCCCATCAGATTCACCACCACACCACCCTTGATCTTCTTGACCAGGGTCCCCTCCACCGGCTGATCGTTCTCATGCGCCACGCGGATCTTCTCCCAGCCCCGCATGAAGTCGGCCTTCTTCTTCGAGAGAACGACGGCGCCTTCCTGGTCCTCCAGGTGCTCGAGAAAGACCTCGACCTCTTCTCCCTCCTTCGGCACCTCCTTGAACTCGTCCAGCGGAACCGAGCCTTCGGACTTGAAGCCGACGTCGAGGATCACTGCGTTGTCAGTTACGCGAAGCACCTTGGACTTGACGATCTCGCCCTCGACGATCTGCGACATGGTGCCCTCGTACATCGAGAGCATCTGCTCGTAGTCTTCGTCGCTGTAGTCTTCGTCGTAGAGGTCCTGTCGAACGCGGAGCCCGGTCGAGGAGGTAAACTGGTCGTTGGAAGAGTGGAGTTGATCGAGCATGCGAAACGGTGCCGTCCCTGGGATTAAACGGGCCGTGAAGGCCACGAGCAAAGGTGGAGCCGGACCGGCTGCGGAAGTGCCGACGGTCTGGAGCCACTGAGGATAGCGGCCGCCGGTTCCCAACGCAAGTTCCACCAATCGGTTGGCTGGATAGATTCGCTGGAGTGGAGCTATTTCCGGACCTGCATCGCCGGCTCCGGCAAGTCCGCTACGCCTTCTCGGGTTTCAGCAATTAGCGTATCCACGACGGCCTTGAGGTCGCCGGTCTCCTGAAACCGGGCCAGCTGCCGGTCGGCACTGGTGCCTCGCTCCAGGATCCGAAAGGCGTATTCCACCTCTTTCCTGCTCCCGAGCTCGTCGACCACGTCGTCGATAAACCATTCGATCAGCTCGCGAACCAGATGGCGCGCCGGAAGCTCCTCCTCCTGGCCCAAATCGATCAATTTGCCGTCAAGACCGTACCGGACCGCCCGCCACTTGTTCTCCTCGATGAGCGACTGCGGGTACAGCCGGAACGTCATGTTATCACACCTGAGCTTCCACAGCTTGGCCACTATCGCCTGAAGAATGGCCGCGATACAGACGGCCTCCTCCACCCGGGTGCAGACGTCGCACACCCGAAACTCGAGCGTGGGGTAACTGTGGTTTGGCCTCACGTCCCACCACACCTTGGAAGCGTCCGGCACACAGCCGGTTCTCACCAGAGTGCCGATCAGCGCATCGTACTCATTCCAGGAGCCGAGCACCGGAGGTATGCCGGTCCGAGGAAAATGGCGGAAGATGATGCTTCGATATGATTTGAGTCCGGTCTGCCGCCCCATCCAGAAGGGCGAGCTGGTAGACAGAGTCAGGACATGTGGCACGAAATACCGGGCGACATTCATGGCATCGATCAGGAAGTCGCGGTCCTCGATGCCGATATGAACGTGAGTGCCAAAGATGAGGAGCTGCTGGGCCAGGAGGGCGAGATCTTCTCTCACGCCGAGATACCGCTCCAGCGGGGTGATCTCCTGGGTGAGCCAGGACGAGAAGGGGTGTGTTCCTGCGGCGACAATGACCAGTCCACTTCTGCCGGCCAGCTCCATGACGTGTCCTCGCAGGCGAACCAGCTCGGCACGCACGTCCGCCGGGGTGCGGCAGACCCGAGTCCCGATCTCCACCATTGATTGGTGCAGCTCCGGCTTGACTTCCTCCAGCTGCATGTGATCGCCGGATAGAATCTCTGTGATGTAGGATCGAAGCTCGCGGGTTTCGGGATCGATGATCTGGTACTCTTCTTCAATGCCGAGCGTGAGTGATGGAGACTTCATATAGATCCTTCGTCCGTATGAGAAACCGGCGCCGGAACCTGATCAGTCCCGGTCGAAAATCAGGCGAGCGCGGTCCACGATGAATCGCACCTGTTCCTCGAAGTCCAGCGTTGTGGTATCCAGGTGAATCGCGTCCTCTGCCGGACGGAGCGGAGCCACCTGCCGAGTTGAGTCGGCGCGGTCCCGTGCGGCCAGAGCCTGCGTTTCGGCGTTCAGGTCATCGGGATCGATCCTCTTCCCGCGCTGGCTGATCCGGCGGCCTGCACGAGTCTCCGGCGAGGCAGTCAGGAAGATCTTCAGATCCGCTTCCGGGAATACCACCGTTCCGATGTCTCGACCATCCACCACCACATCCTGGCCCGCCCGGACCATCGCGCGGAGGCGGGAATTCACCCACTCGCGGACTACCGGAATTGCCGCAATGGCGGACACATGGGCGGTGACCTCGGCGCTTCGGAGGGCCTCCTCGGCGGGCTCACCTTCCAGGTACGCGGCGAATCCTTTCCCGTCCGGCTGGAGCATGAGCCCTCGGTCCTCTGCCGCTCGTAGAATGGTTTCGGGACCAAGCGTTGCGAGTGCATCCGATCCTTTCAAACCTCGACGGGAACCCTCCCGCAGAGCGACTACGGTCACTCCTCGATAGAGGGAGCCGGAATCCAGATGAGCAAAGCCGAGCGCTTCGGCCACTGCGCGTGCAGTGGTGCTCTTGCCAGAGGCCGACGGGCCGTCGATTGCGATGACGCCTCCGCTCATGGGCGGGCTTGACCCTGGATGCTTTGCAGTGTTTCGACAAACCGGGGAAAGCTCACCGCCGAGCACTCCAGATCATCGATGACCACCTTGGCACCCCGTAGGGTGCCCAGCACGGCAAAGGCCATCGCCAGCCGGTGATCGGCGGCAGTTCGTATCGCACCGCAGGGCGGCGCATCGGTGCCCTCGATGGTGAGATCATCACCCTGCACCTCGGCGCGAACGCCCACATTGCGCAGGTTTTCTGCTATGAGTCCCAGGCGATCGCTTTCCTTAACCCGTAACTCGCCCACTTGACGGAATATCGTGACTCCGTCCGCCCGAGAGGCTAGAATGGCGAGCAGAGGAACTTCGTCTATGAGTCCAGGTATCTCGTCCCCGACGACCTCGGTAGGTCGCAGGCGAGCTGGGCTCACCAGCAGGTCGCCTACCGGCTCATCATGATGGGAAGTCTCATTCTCGACGGTGATCGTCGCTCCCATGCGGGACAGGACGTCAAGGAACGCAGTTCGGGTGGGGTTCAATCCGACACCAGCGATTCGCAACTCGCCGGCGTCGGCCAGAAGCCCGGCCCCTATCAGGAATGCCGCCGATGAAATGTCTCCGGGTATGTCGAAATCAAAAGGTTGGATTTTCCCGGTAGGGGTGAAGTGAATCCATCCTTCGCTCTCCACAACCTGGTAACCAAATGAGCGAAGCAGCCGCTCGGTGTGGTCCCGCGATCTGCCGTGAGGCTCCCGAAGGGAGACGTTCACCTCTGCCGCCATCCCGGCGAGCAGGAGGGCACTCTTTAATTGGGCACTCGACACCGGCATTTCGTACCGCAAGGGACGAAGACTGGAACCCTCTACCCGCAGGGGAAGACCGTCCCCGTTCAGCTCGGTGAACCGAGCTCCCATGCTGGACAGCGGGGCAGTCACCCGCCGCATCGGCCGGCGGCGGAGTGACCGGTCGCCGGTCAGCGTAGCCGTAAGATCGTGAGCAGCCAAAAGGCCGAGTGTCAATCGAGCAGTTGTACCCGAATTGCCACAGTCCAGCACACCGGCAGGCTCGCTGAATCGTTCCCCCCCTTGTACAGTGACCAACGATTCCCGGAGGGCTGATACCTCAGCACCAAGCTGCCGCACGACCCGCGCGGTCGAACGAGCATCGAGTGACGTAAGCGCGCCACGAATCCGGCAGGTCCCCCGCCCTATTCCGGCCAGGAGCAGTACACGGTGGGTAATGCTCTTGTCTCCCGGAACCCGGATGGTCCCTGCCACTCTCATTTATCGATACCCTGCCGGAAACTTTGGGCGGTCTCTAGATAGCGTCGAAGCGCTTCGCGGTCGCCGGCGTTCAAGAAACCCCGGAGTTCGGAGAGTGACGCTTCGACCTGTTGCAGCGCGTCCCCCACTGCCGCCCGGTTGTAGAGGAATATGTCGGACCACATCTCTGGGCTGCTCGCGGCAAGGCGTGTTGTATCCCGCGTTCCCGGACCGAACGACACGCCCCCGAGGCCCTGATCAGCGAGTACCCGAGCCAGGGCTGAGGCAACGGCCTGCGATAAATGGCTGGTCCACGCGAGTTGGCGATCATGGGCATCGGGGCGTATGAACACCGGAGATGCTTCGAGGGTCTCCTCCCAGAAGGCGGCGACCCTAGCAGCAGCACGATGACTCAGCGGTGTCCCGCTTTCGCACACGTAGACTACACAGCCACGCAAACGGTCCGGACGCGCCGAGCCGAATCCGGTTTCATGCGTCCCCGCCAGGGGATGGCTCCCCGCAAAGCGGTCGCCGATTCCGGCTGCGACGGCCTGTGCTACGATGGGGGCCTTCACGCTGCAGACATCAGTCAGACACGCTGTAGAATCCAGAGCTGCGGCGACTGGTTCGAGCAGCTGCAGTGTCGCCGTCGGAGGTACTGCAAGGACCACCAGCTCGACTCCGGCTGCTGCCGCTTCAGGACTCGCGGCCAGCTCCGTGATAGCGGACGCCTTGAGCGCCTGAACTCCTTCGGCCGGATTGGGTGAGTAGCCCACAACGCGGCGCACCCCGGCGAGTCGCGATTGCCAGGCGAGCGATCCGCCGATCGCCCCAAGGCCGATTACCCCGAGGGAGGTCGGTCGCATGGGGCAGCCCGGCCGGTGTGTGTTGCCGGGGAACAGCCAAGAGTGTACTGATAGGGCATCAAGTTCTCACCGGGAACGTAGGTGTGGCGAAGATACTGATCGTCGAAGACAGTCCCGATAACATGAAGCTCTTTCGGACGCTGCTGAGTCTCAAGGGTCATGAGGTTGCGGGTCTGACGGGTGGTGCCGGGCTGCTCCAGGCCATCGAGCAAGGCAGTCCCGACCTGGTGCTCATGGACATTCAGCTCCCCGAGAAGGACGGCTTTCAGCTGTTGCGGGAAATTCGGGCGTCTCCATTCGGCACCATGCGGGTCATTGCCCTTACGGCACATGCAATGGCAGGGGATCGCGAGCGGGCGCTCCAGGCGGGATTCGACGGTTACATCACCAAACCAATCGATGTCAGGAGCTTTCCTGAGCAGGTCCAGCGAGCCATCGCTGGTGAGCGGCTTGAAGGCTGAGCCGCCAGTCACCCCAGCAGGAGGGCGACGGGCAACCACCGAAACACATCAACCATGTGAACCCCTCCCCGCGCATCGCCGCTGACGACCTCTCCACTTAACGCGCAGCGCCACTGGCGCGGCCACTCTGGCGGAAGCGGCACGTAGGTTCCTTCCCAAATCTCGGGGGAAGTCGGGGGCGTATCGGAATCGGACAACCGTGACGCCACGAGACGAGGAACGAGCACGATGGCACGATGTCCATTTTGCTGGCGCGCGAAGCCGATGACCTGGTGGCCGGAAGGGCCTTCAGCATTGAGCGGTGTGTAGCT
>DATADG010000043.1:0-1761 GCA_036258655.1 Gemmatimonadales bacterium
CTTTGGAGCGAGGTATCGCCAGCACGAGCGATCTGGACCGCGCTATGCAGCTGGGGTGCGGCCACCCAATGGGTCCGCTCACGCTCATGGACTACATCGGACTGGACACCGTGGCCAAGATTGCCGACATCATGTTCGATGCCTATCGGGAGCCGCGCTATGCTGCTCCGCCCCTCCTCCAGCGCATGGTAATCGCGGGGTTTCACGGCCGGAAGAATGGACGGGGGTTTTATGATTACAGCGTTGACCCGCCCGTACCATCCGAGCTGGGGTTGGGAAAAGCGTAACAGTGAACCGTAAAAGGTGAACTGGCCACCGCCCCTCACCCCGTTCACTGTTCACGGTTCACCGTTCACGCTTGTTGGAGAGACCATGTTCGACTACGACTGGCCCCGACTCCATGCCGCTCTCAACGACCTTCCCACGGCGCTGCTGCTGACGGCAGTGATCGCTGACCTGGTTGCACTCGTATCGAAGAAGGAGTGGTTGCGGCAGGTGAGCTTTGTGACCCTGGTGATCGGCGCGATCGGAGGCGCTGCGGCAGTGGTGTCAGGGCTCCAGGCCGAGGAGAACATCGACCATGGCGAAGCAGTACACCGAGTGATGGAGACCCACGAGCAGCTGGGTCTTATTACCCTCGGTGTGTTTGGGGTCCTGACGGTCTGGCGCCTGGTCCGCGCGCGCAAGATGCAGTTCCTGGAGCGCTCGGTGATGCTGATCTGCTCGCTCGTCGGCATCGGAATTCTGTTCGCCACCGCGAATCTCGGCGGCAGGCTGGTATTCGAGCACGCGGCCGCCATTCCGACGCCTGTTCTGGAAGCCGAGCTGAGGGAGCGGACGGGACAGCATGAGCATCAGGGGGACGAAGCCCACGGACCAGAGCCGGGCGATTCAGTGTCGCCCCCTGCCACTGGGCACGTCGACCCTCCGGGAACGCCACCGCACACTCACTCGGATCCGCCAGGCACACCGCCGCACCGGCACTAGGGTGCGTTATCTCCCGCTTTTGCTCGGCGCCGCGGCGATCGGCTGCCAACCGAACACAACTCGGCCGGGTTTCCGCCCACTGCCCGATGCGGCGGGAACCGAGGTGCGGCTTCCGGTTGGCGAGGCCACTCGCCGACTGGGAGAGGCGCTGCGCGCCAGCTCGGTTCCGGTCAGCAGAGTCATGCTCCGGGATGGCTACCTGGAGACTGGATGGTTCCAATCGAGGACGGGACAGCCTGCCAGTGGAAGGCCTTTGGGGCAGAGAACCGTTCGGGTTCGTGCGTGGGTGGACCCGGGGCGGCCGGGGAGTAGCCAGCTTACAGTAGAAACCTCGTATCGGCCGATAGCGGATCCTTCCCTGCCTCAGCGGGAACTCGAGCGGCAGGTGCCCCGCGGCCATCCCGTGGCGGTCAAAGTGGATTCGGTGCTACGGCAACTGGTAGAGCGCTTCGGGGGAACGCCGCCTCCGGCGATTCAGCCGGCAAAGACCGCAGCCGACAGTGCCAGAATCAACCGTCCACAGGTGGACAGTGCCGGGGTGGCACGCCCGAGGTAAGGATTTGTCGCGCGACTAGCGACTGGTGACTGCCAGCCCCAATTTCTCACACTACATACGCCCTCACCCACCGCTCCAGCTGGACCAGGTCGAGCGAAGCGTCCTTGCAAGGACCCGACGGCAACGTCATCGTCAGGCCGAGCACCGGGATCTTTCCGGCAACGTCGTGGCGGTGGCGTGTGAGCGCGACATGGTGAGCGGACTCCACGACGTTGCCG
>DATADG010000044.1:0-5428 GCA_036258655.1 Gemmatimonadales bacterium
CCCGGCGACAGCGCAGCGTGCCTCGGAGGCTGGAGTCCAGGTGATTGGCACGCTGTCCGACCCGGCTCTGGCCGCCGTTGGCGGCTACGGAGGCTTTCGGCTCTCGAGACGAGCCCGGGTTGCTGGATATCTCGGTGCCGGAATATCGGACGAGCAGCTGGCATGGCGGGGGGAGCTGCTGGGCCATTTCTTGTTCAGCCCGGATGAAGCCGGGAAGCCTGGCTTCTACTTCGGTGCAGGGATCGCCGGAGTAGAGGGAGCGGTAGGCCGCGGGTATCTGGTAGTCACTGCGGGGGTGGAGGGCCGCCCGGGAGCAGCATCGGGCTGGGTGCTTGAGGCGGGAGTTGGAGGCGGCTTTCGGGTGGGTCTCGGCTATCGCTGGCGCTGGTTCGCTGGACCTTGAAGAACAACAACGCCCCGAGCCAGAGAGGTGGCCCGGGGCGTTAAACGCGATTCTTACGAGGTTAGGCGGCGCCCGACGTTACCTGCTCCACTCGCCGCACGGGCTGGCAATACCTCTCGCCCAGCGCTCGGAGTTGCGCCAGCTCCTGCTCGCTCAGATCCTCGTACCGCTCCGCGATATAGCCCATGGTATCGTCGAACCAGTCCTTCTGGTGCTCCGGAAGGGCCTCGATGACCCCGCAGCGGAGAATGTGACTGAACAACTCGTCACGGGCCTGCGCGAAGGAGAGCGCTTCAGGTGTATTGCGGGCGTTCTTTTTTCTCATGCACCATCCTTAACGTAGTGAACGGAACTCATTCTTCCGACGCAACATAACCGGTTGCGGTGCCGGGTGCAAAGCAGTCGGAGGCATGCGTCGACCGCGGCTCACGACTGACGACCCCCAGACTGCTGACTCACTGCGCATGACCGGACTCCGATTCATTATCTTTCCCTGCCCCATTTTGCACGTACTTGACCGAGGGCGGATGCAGGTCCTCGAGGTGGCTAATGGCAGAGCATGACGAGGTCTACAACGAAGAGCGAGCCGAGCGCCTGGCGGCCCTGCTGCGCTCGCTGGCGGCGCGCATTCAGGAGCTGGATCGCTCTGGACAACTCCTGAAAGGGGGTCCGGAGCTCCTGCGGCTCATGGGAGATGCCCGGAGCGAGCTGTTCCACTACGAAGTCCGCAGCACATACGACACCCCTGAGATAGCCGACAACCGGCGCATTGTGGAGGAGGCTCAGCGGCAAGACCCCTTCCTCCCGGATGACCCCGATGATGAGGAGCCATGGCGACGCAGCCCGGAGTGAAGCGCTTCTATGTAGTGTTCGCGATCGTTGCTCTCGTCGGCCTTGGCATCCTCGCGTACCTCATGCTCAGGCCGGCAACTGTGAGCATTCCGGCAAACGTAACGGTACAGCCGTCCGACACCTCGGGCTTTCGAGGATACGTCAAGGGCTCGCCCCAGGCCACGGTTGAGATAACCGAGTTTGCGGATTATCAGTGCCCGTTCTGTCAGACGTTTGCAACCCTGCAAATGCCCACTATCGAGGACCGGCTGATCAAAACCGGCCGGGTCCGCTGGCGTTACCGGGATTTCCCACTCCAGCAACACTCGTTTGCCCGCCTTGCCGCCCATTCGGCAGCCTGCGCCGATGAGCAGGGAAAGTACTGGGAGCAGCATCAACGAATCTATGAGGGGCAATCCGAATGGGCTGCCGCGCGCAATGCCGCGTCGATCTTCCGCGACTATGCGGGGGGAATCGGCCTCAACCTGAATCAGTACGATGCCTGCATGCAGGCGGGGAAGTACGCAGGGCGAATTCAGGCCAGCTTCAACGAAGGAGTTCAGCTGGGAGTCAGCTCGACCCCCACGCTCCTCGTCGGCGATCGATTGTATAGAGGCCGCTTTGATTCCGACGCCATTATCAAACTCGTGGACTCTTTGGCACCTCGGCGTCGATGATCTATCGGATGAGCGCGGCGGTGTTGAGCCTGCTGGGGCTCTTCATCTCCGCCTATCTGTACCTCTATAAGATCGGCAGGATTGGCATGCTCGCCTGCGGCGCCGGTGGGTGCGAGACGGTCCAGCAGAGCGCCTGGAGTCGCTTTGCCGGTCTCGAGGTGTCGCTCATTGGCTTGGCGGGATATGCCGTATTGCTCGTAGTGAGTCTGGCGGGTGTGCAGCCACGGCTCGCGGCCCGGCGATGGCCGACAACCCTGCTGAGCATCCTGGCGGGAGTGGGCGTGCTCTTCACCATCTATTTGACCTACCTTGAGCTGTTCGTCATTCATGCCATCTGCCGTTGGTGCGTGGGCTCGGCGGTGATCATCGTTGCCATACTGATCGCTGCCCTGCTGGATCAGCGCAGGTTTTCACGAATGAGCACTCGATAAGTGTCCCACGCGTCACCGACGTCGCCGACCGGCAAACGGCTCGGCATTCTCGCCTTGGGTGCCCTCGGCGTGGTGTATGGGGACATTGGGACCAGCCCGCTGTACGCATTCAAGGAGTGCTTCTATGGCCCGTATCGCTTCCCCGTCACGACCTCGAATGTTCTGGGAATCCTTTCCCTGATCTTCTGGTCGCTCAACTTCGTCATCACCTTCAAATACCTCTCGATGGTGACGCGGGCTGATAATCGGGGCGAGGGGGGCATTCTTGCCCTGCTGGCGCTGGTTCGCCCGGCCGGGGCCCTGACCGCCAGGGGACGATTGCTCATCGCCACTGCATTGTTCGGCTCGGCGCTCCTCTACGGCGATGGGATCATCACCCCCGCAATCTCGGTGCTCGGCGCGATTGAAGGGCTCAGTGTGGCCACTCCTGCGCTGGATCGATGGGTCGTTCCCATAGCGTTCGTCATCATCCTGGCGCTCTTTGCCTTCCAGCGATTCGGTACCGCGCGCGTTGGTGCGGTGTTCGGGCCGGTCACCGCCATCTGGTTCATCTGCCTCGCGATCCTGGGCATCCTCGGGATCAGCCGCGAGCCGGAGGTGTTGCGGGCCCTGGATCCCCGCCATGCGCTGGAGTTCTTCAGCCGCGAAGGTGTCACCGGGATCACCATCCTGGCGGCGGTCATCCTCGTGGTCACAGGCGGCGAAGCCCTGTACGCGGACATGGGACATTTCGGTCGTCGACCGATCCGACTGGCGTGGTTCACGATTGTTTTGCCGGCTCTCGTCCTCAATTACTTCGGGCAGGGAGCGCTGCTGCTCAACAACCCGGCGGCGGCGCGGAATCCTTTCTATGCCCTGGTACCATCGTGGGCATTGTACCCCATGATCGCCGTGGCGACGGCGGCGGCGGTGGTTGCATCGCAGGCGCTCATCTCCGGTGCATTCTCCTTGACTCGTCAGGCTGTTCAGCTCGGGTATAGCCCGCGGATGAAGATTATCCACACCTCGAGCAGCACCATCGGGCAGATCTATATACCGACCGTCAACACCATCATGATGGTCGCATGTCTGGGCCTCGTCGTCGCATTCCAGAGCGCGAGTGCCCTTGCGCTCACTTATGGTGTAGCGCTCTCGGGCAGCATGGTCATTTCGACGGTCTTATTCGCCATCGTCATGCGTCGACGCTGGCGCTGGAGCACCTGGAAGGTGGGCGCCATCACCGTCGTGTTTCTTGTGGTCGATCTGGCGTTCGTGGCAGCGAACCTGCTCAAGGTGCCGCTGGGCGGCTGGTTTCCACTGCTCGTGGCCGGTCTGGTATACGTTCTCATGTCCACCTGGAAGAAGGGGCGCGTTCGCCTGTCCGCCATAGTGCGAGAGAACACGCTTCCCATAGATCTATTCCTGGAGGACATCCGCCGGCGGCAGCCCTATCGGGTACCGGGCACCGCAGTGTTCATGACCTCGGACCCAGGCGGTGCCCCGCCGGTGCTGTTGCACCACCTCAAGCACAACAAGGTGCTGCATGAAAGGGTGATGCTCATGTCGGTGCATACCGAGGAGATCCCCCAGGTGAGCGACGATCAGCGGATGCAGTGCAGTGAGTTGGGGGAAGGATTTTATCAGGTCGTGGCGCATTACGGCTTCATGGAGACGCCCGACGTGCCGGAGGTGCTGAAGATGCTCGGGCGCCCCGAGGATAACGGAAAGCCGGTGCCGATAAAGCTGGCGGACACGACCTATTATCTCGGTCGCGAGACCCTGATCGCCACTCCCAGCAAACGCGCGGCGAACGACGGTGCAGCCCCGGAGGGACGTCGCCTTGGTCGCTGGCGAAAGCAGCTGTTCATCCTGATGGCCCGAAACGCACAGTCGGCCACCGCCTACTTCGGTCTGCCACCCAATCGGGTGGTCGAGCTGGGAGCGCAAATCCAGTTTTAAGCCTACCCCTCCTTTTCCTCATACATCTCCTTCAGCCGATTAACCACCGCTGGATCAGCCAGAGTCGTAGTGTCTCCTAGCGTGCGGCCCTCCGCGATGTCCTTGAGCAAGCGCCGCATGATTTTGCCGCTGCGGGTCTTGGGCAGGTCGGCCGAGAACAATATGTCGTCCGGACGAGCGATGGCCCCGATTTTCTTTACCACATGCTCCTTCAGGTCGTCTTTGAGGCTGGGACTGGCCTGCTTGCCGTCCTTGAGAGTGACGAACGCAGCGAGAGCCTGGCCTTTGAGGTCGTGTGACCGGCCTACGACGGCGGCCTCCGCCACTGAGGGGTGGTCCACCAGCGCACTCTCGACTTCCATCGTGCCGATCCGGTGTCCGGCCACGTTCAGCACGTCGTCGACCCGACCCAGAATCCACCAGTAGCCCTCCTCGTCCAGCTTGGCTCCATCTCCTGCGAAGTAACGGCCAGGAAACCGGCTCCAATACGTTTGCCGGTATCGCTCGTCATCTCCGTAGATGGTGCGCAGCATCCCCGGCCAGGGCTGGCTCAACGTGAGGAAGCCGCCGCCCTGCTCCAGCGGATTCCCGTTAGAGTCCACCAGCTCGGCCGATATACCGGGGAACGGGACTGTCGCCGAGCCTGGCTTGGTAGTAGTGACCCCCGGAAGAGGCGTGATCATGATCCCACCGGTCTCGGTCTGCCACCAGGTGTCGACAATCGGACAGCGTCCCTGCCCGATATGCTCATGGTACCACATCCAGGCTTCAGGATTGATCGGTTCGCCCACTGTCCCGAGCAGCCGAAGTGTGGACAAATCGTGGCGCGCCGGGTGTTCCGTCCCCCACTTCATGAACGCACGTATGGCTGTAGGTGCGGTGTAGAGCACCGTGACCCCGTAAGTCTCCACGATGCTCCAGAAGCGATCTCGTCCCGGCCAGTCGGGAGCACCTTCGTACATCACCACGGTGGCGCCATTCGCCAGCGGCCCATACACGACGTATGAATGGCCGGTCACCCAGCCAACATCCGCGGTACACCAGAACACGTCCTCTTCACGGAGATCGAAGACATAGCGGGTGGTGGCGGCAACATGGGTCAGGTATCCGCCGGTGGTGTGCACGATACCCTTGGGTTAACCCAAGGG
>DATADG010000045.1:0-12802 GCA_036258655.1 Gemmatimonadales bacterium
CGCGCGCGGCCCAACGTGGAGGCGTGACTTCCTTCCAGCTCCGGCTCAAGCAGAGAGCCGCTCGTGAGCTGGCTGAGCTGACGCGAGCACTGGTGTCCGCGCTGGAAATTCCGGTGCTGGTAAATGACCGGCTTGATGTTGCGCTCGCGGCCGGTGCTGCCGGCGTTCACCTTGGTCCCAGCGATCTTCCGCTCGACCTGGCCCGCCGACTCGCCCCCGACGGATTCGTGATCGGTGCGTCGGTTGGAAGCGAGGCTGAAGCCCGGACCGCCGGTACGGCTGACTACTGGGGAATTGGTCCGTGGCGCTCGACCGAGACCAAGGAAGACGCCGGGCCCCCACTGGGAGCCGAGGGATTTCGGCAACTGGTCGAATTTGCTCAGGGGAAACCCTGCATTGCTATCGGAGCCGTGCGGCCGGAGGATGTCGCCCCAGTGCTATCCAATGGCGGCGCAGGCGTCGCGGTTGTTTCGGGTATACTCGACGACGAGGACGTTCAGGTGGCGGCGAGAAGGTACTGGACGGCATTAGAAGTGAAGAGTGGAAAGTAAAGAAGCGGAGCATCAGGCCTTTCCCCTACTATTCACTCTTCGCTTTCACACTTCAGTTGCAGTGTTGACGTATTACTGCCGTCTACCTCGGATCTGCCGAATGGCTCGGAGGTGCTCGCTATAGGTCCGAGAGAAGACGTGTCGCCCGTCAGGCCGGGCAACGAAGTAGAGGTAGCGAACATTGGCCGGGTAGAGGGTCGCTTCAATGCTCCGCAGACTGGGCGAGTTCACCGGGCCGGGTGGGAGACCGGGATTCAGATAGGTGTTGTACGGCGACTTGAACTGATAATCCTTCTCGAACAGCCGGGACTTGCGTCTGCCACGTTTCAGGCTGATTGCGTACTGCACCGTGGGATCGGCCTGGAGTGCCATCCCGATGCGCAGCCGATTGTGATACACGCCCGCGATCGTCTCCCGCTCCTCGTCCACACGCGCCTCGCCTTCCACGATGCTCGCCAGCGTCACCAGCTCGAGCCGGCTCAGGTTTAATGTATCGAGCCGGGCATCCCAGGCTGGCTTCCAATCGGCAAGGAAGTTCTCGGCCATGAGACGTACCAGGCGTACTGCATCGATGTCGGCCGGCAGAATATACGTCTCCGGACGGAGAAAACCCTCGAACGAGGGCACTCGCATGCCGAGAGCCCGGGACGCTGCCTGGGCATCGCTCGCGGCCGCCACGAAGGCCTTCTCTGGAATGCCCAAACGCTCCGCAGCGAGCGCGGCCACGTCCCGGATCGTGAGCCCCTCCGGCACGGTGAACCGGAGCGCGGCCTTCTTGCCCTTTGCCAGCATACCCAGCACCCGCCACTCGGAAATGCCGGCAGGAAATTCATAGACACCTGCGTGAACCGAGCGATCTACCCCACGAATGCGCGCCAGCAGCTTGAATCTTTCCCGGCTCGAGATCACCCGGTGGGCTGCGAGACTGTCGGTGACTGCGGAAAAAGAGGAGCCCGGGGGCAAGACCACCCTTGCGCTCTGGGCAGATGTGTTACAGGCCGAAAGTGTGAGAAGTGCGCAAAGTGCGCTAACGGCGGTCCCCACCGCAGCCCCTCGGCGGTGTGGGATCCGCAGGTTCACTCCCGCTCCACTCCTTCCGCTGCCTCCTTCACTCTGTTCTGCCTGAAATCGAGAAAATTCTGAAGCAGCACCGCCGCCGCGAGAGCGTCCACGTCACCTCTGCGGCCGCGGACAGACCCGCCTTGCTCGTGAATTGCGGCAAGAGCGCGTGCTGAGCTCATCCGTTCATCCCAGAGCTCCAGGGGCAGCTGGGTCCGTTCCGAGAGCATTTCGCCAAGTTCTCGGGCAGCAGAGGCGCTTTCCTTCTCGTCACCTTCCGATGACAGTGGCAGGCCCACCAGCAGACCCACTGCGCGATGGTCGGCCGCGAGCTCGATAAAGCGCCGCAGAGGGAACCGCTTCCCGCGTCGGCGGGTGAGAGTTTCGACCGGGCTGGCGAGGGTCTGAGATTCATCGCTAACCGCCAGACCGATGCGAACTTCTCCCCAATCAATGCCCAGTATGCGGCCGGTGGTTGGAATAGTCATCGACATGAGCGTAAACAGTGAACGGTGCACAGTAAACGGGGGCTCCTCTGGTCCTCCGAGCCCCCCATTCACTCTTCACTCCTAACTGTTGACAGTCGTCACTGCGCCATCGTCGCGAAGAATTCCTTGTTGTTTTTCGTGCGCTTCATGCGCTCCAGCAGGAACTCCAGTGCCTCTACCGGGGGCATGTCGGCAAGGAAGTTGCGCAGCAGGTACACCCGGTTGAGCTCGTCCTTGTCCATCAGGAGCTCCTCCTTCCGGGTGGAGGTACGCTGAATATCAATGGCGGGATAGATCCGGCGGTCGGCCAGACGTCGATCGAGCACCAGCTCTGAATTGCCGGTACCCTTGAACTCCTCGAAGATTACTTCGTCCATCCTGCTTCCGGTGTCGATCAAGGCCGTGGCGATGATGCTGAGGCTGCCGCCCTTATCGATGTTCCGTGCCGCGCCGAAGAACCGCTTAGGCTTTTGCAGCGCATTCGCGTCCACACCGCCGGAGAGAATCTTGCCGGAATGGGGCACCACCACGTTATGGGCCCGGGCCAGGCGGGTGATCGAGTCGAGCAGAATGACCACATCCCGGCCGTGCTCGACCAGGCGCTTGGATTTTTCGATTACCATGTCGGCCACCTGCACGTGCCGATCGGCAGGTTCGTCGAAGGTGGACGAGATCACCTCCGCCTTGACGTTTTCCTCCATGTCGGTGACCTCCTCAGGCCGCTCGTCGATGAGCAGTACGATGAGGACGATCTCGGGATGGTTCTCGCTGATCGCATTGGCCAGCTTCTGCATCAGAATGGTTTTGCCTGCCTTCGGGGGAGCGACGATCAGCGCGCGCTGCCCCTTGCCGAGTGGGCTCAGCAGGTCGACTACCCGCATAGACAGATCCCCATTCTTCCGCTCCAGACGGATCCGGGAATCGGGGTAGCGCGGCCGCAGGTTATCGAAGGCAATCCGGTGCTTGGTTTTCTCCGGCTCCTCAAAGTTGACCTGCTCAACCTTCAAGAGAGCCAGGTACCGTTCGCCCTCCTTAGGAGGCCTGACCTGACCCATAACGGTGTCGCCGGTGCGCAGATCAAACCTCTTGATCTGGCTTGGCGAGACGTAGATGTCATCGGGGCCGTAGAGGTAATTCCAGTCCTGGCTCCGGAGGAATCCGTAGCCCTCCGGCAGGATCTCCAGCACGCCCTCACCCCGAATAACTGTGTCGGAGTCAAGCAGCGACTGCTCGATCCGGAAGATCAGATCCTGTTTCCGGAGACCCGAGTAGTTCGTGATGTTCAACTGCTCTGCCAGGGTATGGAGCTCAGCGACCGACTTCTGCTTCAGCTCAGCGATATCCACGGGAGGGACTCCGGAGCGAACGGGCTCGCGACAACGCGAGCCGGAGTGGGAGTTTGTGAGAGTGCAAAATCCAGCGGGGTTGGACGGTATATGTGGTGGGCCCAGAGGGCGCCGAAACTAGCAAGACGGTGTGAGGACGGGGAGATTCCACTCGAACAAGGAGCACCGAATACTAGAGCTGGAGCCGTGTCCAGTCAAGAGGGTGGAGAGCTTTCAGGGGCTCGCGCCCCTTTGATTGTATTGCGTTCGCTCCCTGTCGTTACAATGTTTCCTCTACCGAGTTTGAAACTGAAGGGAGTTTCCGTTCCGCGATTAACTTTCAGTCGCAGGTTCTCATGAACGACTCCGAGCGGCTGAGCCGGCTGCGTCACGATCTATCCAATCCCCTCTCAGCGCTGCTGGCCGAGACCCAACTCCTCCTGATGAACGAAGCCGAGATCGATCCTCAAACGCGGGCAAGCCTCCGTGAAATCGAAGCGCACGCGATTCGTATGCGCTCAATGCTGCGGGAGATCTAGCCGTTCGCTGGTCTGGTCGACCTCATGCGGGTACCGGTAGATCGCTGGGGTTAGGAAAGGCCGCTACGAACGCTTCGACCGCGTTAGGATCCAGCTGCGTACCTGCCACCCGCCGGAGCTCACACATCGCATCATCAGGCGGTCTGGCCTCGCGGTAGGGTCGTCGGGTCGTCATGGCATCGAACGAGTCCGCTACGGCCACGATCCGCGCCTCGATCGGGATGTTCTCCCCCCGGAGCCCGTCGGGGAAGCCTCGCCCATCCAAACGCTCATGATGGGACCGCACGATCCGAAGCACGTTGGGGGATTCGTGAGCCAATGGCGAGAGCATCCGCTCTCCCAAAGCGGGATGTTCGGTGATCTGGCGGAATTCGTCTGGCGTGAGACTACTCGGCTTGTGTAGCACGGCCTCTCGAGTGCCGATCTTACCAATATCGTGCAGCTCTCCTCCCAGACGGATGCCGTCCAGACTTGGTCCGTCGAACCCAAGCCGGGCTGCAGTTGCGACGGCATACTGGCTGACCCGGATCGAGTGGCCGCGGGTATAGGCATCCTTGGCCTCGAGTGCACGAGCCAGCATCTGGACGCCCTGCAGAAACAGTTCCTGGATCCGCTGCGCCTGCTCCTGAACCTGGCGCTCGAGATGCTGTTGGTAAAACCGGTTCTGAAGAACGAGAGCGCGCTTCTCCAGGGCTCGGGCCACCCTCGCCTGGAGCTCGCTCAGGGAAATTGGCTTCAAGAGAAAATCCGCTGCTCCCAGGTGCAGACAGTCCACTGCCGTGGTTGTCTCGCTAATCCCGCTGAGCATGATCACTGAGCTGTCCGGAAACTTCTGGCGGACAGCTTCGAGGAAACCCATGCCGTCCAGCTCCGGCATGCGCATGTCCGAGATGATCAGCGGGATTTCTCCGGTCTGCTCGAGAACCTTGAGCCCCTCACGCCCGCTGCATGCCTCCAGACAGCTGAAGCCCTGAGCCTGAAGCATGCGAGCCAGCGAACGACGGACGCTGGGCTCGTCGTCTACAATGAGACAGTTGGCGCTGCCGTCCACGACCGGCGTCGCTTCCTCAGCGTGTGGCATTGCTGCTGTGACCATGGTGGGATGATGGATGCCACGAACATCCAATCGGACCAACACTGTATAAGCATCGGGTCGGATTGTCCACTGTCACAAGATCTCGCAGTATGATGCCACCAGCGGCCGTGTCCCTACCTACGTCAAACGGCTTACTTTACAGCATGGTGAACTCCTTCGATGCCCGCGCGACGCTCAAAGTCAGCGGGCGCACGTTCGAGATTTTTCGTTTACAGGCCGTTTCCGATTCCGGCATCGACATCACCCGCCTCCCGTACTCTCTTCGGATTCTCCTGGAAGATCTGCTTCGCACGGAGGATGGCGTCACTGTAACCCGGCAGGACATCGAGGCGCTGGCCCACGGAGTGCCGCGGGGAGGATCATTCCGCGAGATCGCTTTTACCCCGGCGCGGGTTCTGCTGCAGGACTTTACTGGTGTGCCGGCGGTGGTGGACCTCGCCGCCATGCGCGATGCCATGGCCGAACTGGGTGGTGATCCCCGGAAGATCAATCCGTTGCAGCCAGTGGAGCTCGTAGTCGACCATTCGGTGCAGGTGGACGCCTTCGGCACGCCACAAGCTTTCCGAACCAACGTCGATCTCGATTATCAGCGAAACCGTGAACGATATCAATTCCTGCGGTGGGGGCAGCGGGCGTTTGAGAACTTTAGGGTCGTCCCGCCAAACACCGGCATCGTCCATCAGGTCAATCTCGAGTATCTCGCACGTGTCGTGTTTACCTCGGACGAGAACCCGCACGCATACTCCGGCGATCTGCCTCAGGCCTATCCCGATACTCTGGTCGGAACCGACTCGCACACCCCGATGATCAACGGTCTCGGCGTTCTGGGCTGGGGCGTGGGTGGGATCGAAGCCGAGGCCGCGATGCTGGGGCAGCCGGTGTCCATGCTCATCCCGGAGGTCGTTGGGTTTCGGCTGGAGGGGCGCCTACCCGAGGGCGCCACCGCCACGGATCTAGTGCTGACGGTCACAGAGCTACTTCGCAAGAAAGGCGTGGTCGGAAAATTCGTGGAGTTCTACGGCCCCGGGCTCGCCAGTCTGGCGCTCGCCGATCGAGCTACCATTGGAAACATGTCACCGGAGTACGGTGCAACCTGCGCCATCTTCCCGGTTGATAACGTGACCCTCCAGTACCTTCGCTTTACCGGGCGCTCCGAGGAGCGGGTCGCGCTCGTTGAGGCGTACATGAAAGAACAGGGTCTGTTTCACTCACCTAGTTCGCCCGACCCGATCTTCACTGACACGTTGGCCCTGGATCTCTCGACCGTCGAGCCCAGCATTGCAGGTCCGCGGCGCCCTCAGGACCGCCTTCGGCTCTCAGGCGCCCGGCGCTCGTTCGAAGAGGCCCTCCCGAGCCTGCTGCCGGCTGGTGCCATGCGCGGCAAAGATGGCGGGAAGCAAACGGGGAATGGATCGGACGGCGAGGTGTGGGGTGAAGGATCGTCGGAGTCTCCCTCATCTCGTGCCGTGATGGTCGAAGACGCGGCCGCCGTTCTGGACCACGGCTCGGTGGTCATCGCGGCAATCACGAGCTGCACCAACACTTCCAATCCGTCCGTCATGCTTGCTGCCGGCCTCCTCGCGAAGAACGCGGTCGAACGAGGATTGGAGCGCAAGCCGTGGGTCAAAACATCCCTCGCTCCCGGCTCCAAGGTCGTGATGGACTACTACGAACGGGCGGGACTCACTCCATATCTGGAGCGGCTCGGGTTCAATCTGGTGGGCTACGGCTGCACTACCTGTATCGGCAACTCCGGGCCATTACCGGCGGAGATCTCCGATGCGATTCAGCGCCGGGGACTGGTGACGTGCTCGGTCTTGTCGGGGAACCGCAACTTCGAAGGTCGCATCAACTCCGACGTGCGCGCCAATTATCTGATGTCGCCCCCCTTGGTGGTTGCCTTTGCGCTGGCCGGGAGAATCGATATCGATCTTCTCCAAGAACCGCTGGGCCAGGATGCCCGCGGCGAGCCGGTGTTTCTTCGCGACATCTGGCCCAGCTCGGCCGAGGTGGAGAAGACAGTGGCCACGTCGATCAAATCCGAGATGTACCGCAGCAGCTATGGAGCTGTGTTTGCCGGCGATGATCGGTGGAACGCACTGGAAGTTCCCGAAGGGGACCTCTTCGAGTGGTTGCCGAGCTCGACCTACGTGCGACGTCCACCCTACTTCGAGAAAATGTCCAAGGACATCCCGAAGTCCATCCCGGAGATCCGCGGAGCCCGGGCAATTGCGGTACTGGGTGACAGCGTGACCACCGATCACATCTCTCCTGCGGGAAGCATTAAGAAGGACTCGCCGGCGGGCCGCTATCTCCTGGCGCAGGGGGTGGCTGTCGCCGACTTCAATTCCTACGGGTCACGCCGGGGCAATCACGAGGTGCTGGTCCGGGGTACGTTCGCAAATACACGGATTCGCAACCGGCTGGCGCCAAATACCGAAGGTGGAGTCACAACCTACTTACCTACCGGCGAGGTGATGTCGATCTACGATGCGGCCATGCGCTACCAGGAGGCGGGAACCCCGCTCCTGGTGCTCGCAGGGAAGGAGTACGGTTCCGGTTCGAGCCGCGACTGGGCCGCGAAAGGACCGGCCCTCCAGGGCGTTCGCGCCGTGATCGCGCAAAGCTACGAGCGGATCCATCGGTCCAATCTTGTGGGCATGGGGATCCTACCGCTCCAGTTTGAGAGCGGTGAATCAACCGAGACGTTGGGCCTGACCGGCAGGGAGATATTCGATCTCGAGGGTCTGGCTGCCGTAATCGAATCCGGCTTCGCGCAGGGCCGAACCATCACGATTCATGCCCGCCGTGAGGATGGTTCGACCAGGAGCTTCAGGGCCACCATCCGAATCGACACGCCGCAGGAGGTGCTCTACTACCGGCACGGCGGCATTCTGCAGTACGTGCTACGCCAGCTGCTGTGGGGCAGGCAGAAGGCGCGCGCAATTGGCGCAGGACCGGCTACCATTTCGGAGTCTGTCCCTAACGCGCGCAAGGTGGACGAGGGATCGCTGGAATCGTTCCCGGCCAGCGACCCGCCGGCGTATTAAAGGCGGGAAAAAGGGAAAGGGGAAAGCGGGAAGGTCAGCGATATCAGGTTTTGGCCGTCGACTCGGCGGGCCGAAATTCCAGATGGTCTGCCCTCAGGGTGACGAATCCTCGAGGGGTCGAGATCCGGGTCAGCCGCTCGCCGGCCATATTGACCATGCGCTGAGTAACGCCCGGAAAGATCGGAACCACCTGGTACCACGTTGTGGGGTCCAGGTCCAGGTACCTGCGTTTATGCTCGGCCTTGAGCCGTGCCTGAACACCAGGCATCGAGTCTCCTCCCGCCGGATGCGGCGGTATGGGTTACCAGGAGGGCGGGTGTGGGTGCGGCAGAAATCTAAGTGAAGGCGGGCAACGGCGGCAGGCAGAACTAGCGAACCGCTGGGCGACGGCGGGGACGCTGATCCAGCATGGTCCGTACTTTGAGTGCCAGTGTTGCCGGGGTAAAGGGCTTCTGCTGAAATGGCGCGCCGGGATCGAGCAGTCCTCGCTGGACAACGTCATCCCCGGTGTACCCTGACATGTAAAGAATTGGAAGGTCCGGCTCGAAGAGCGCCAGGTGCTGACCCAGCTCGCGCCCTCCCATCTCCGGCATAACCACATCAGAGATAACCAGGTCTATCGAGTCGGGGTGCTCGCGAATGTATTGCAGCGCCTCGGCCCCGTTCTTCGCTTGAATCACGGCATATCCGTGGTCGCGGAGCCCGCGGGTCGCGAGGTGTCTCACGACATCTTCGTCTTCGATCACCATGATGGTCTCGGAACCACCCTCGGGGATCGCCGGAGCCTGATGGTGAGCGCTATCTCGCCCTTCGACCGCGGTGCCGGCTTTAGGCAAGTATACCTTGAAGACACTCCCTTTCCGGGGCTCGCTATAGACCCAGATAAATCCGCCGCTCTGCTTTACGATGCCGTACACAGTGGAGAGGCCGAGGCCGGTACCCTGTCCGACGGGCTTGGTAGTGAAGAACGGCTCGAAAATCCGGGCCTGCATGTCGCGGTCCATGCCGCACCCAGTATCGCTGACCGCAAGCATGGCGTAGGCACCCAGCGGCAGCTCGACCCCTCCGTGGCGTTCGGCATACGCTTCATCCCAGAGCGCACTCCCGGTCTCGATAGCGACCCGCCCATGATCGGACACGGCATCGCGGGCGTTGAGCACCAGGTTGATCAGTACCTGTTCGAGCTGGCCCCGGTCCGCCCGGATCTGTCCCGTGTCGGGTGAGAGTCGGAGGTCGAGGTGCTTGTCCTCGCCCAACGAATGCCGCAGCATTTTTTCCATGTCTCGGATTACGGCGTTGAGCTCGAACATCTGGGGCCGGAGGAACTGCTGCCGGGTGAAGGCCAGAAGTTGGCGGGTGACGTCAGCAGCCCGCATGCCTGCCCGGATGACCTCCTCCACGTCCTCGCGTCGGGGGTCATCCGCCGCCAGGCTGCGAAGCAAGAACTCGCTGAAGCCAATCACTCCCGTCATCATGTTGTTGACTTCGTGGGCGACTCCTCCGGCGAGCTTCCCGGCAGCCTGCATCCGCTCCGCCCGGCGGAGATGTTCTTCGACCCGCTTGCGTTCGGTAATGTCCCGGTAGATTCCGCGCACAACCGACGGTTGACCGTCTTTGAATGTGCAGCTGAGATTCCCCTCGACGGTAATCGGGGTGCCAGACTTGGGCACGAGCACGAGCTCGACATGGTCGAGCCGCTCGCCGTTCAACACGCGGGTCAGTCCGACCTGATAAATGCTACGGCTGTCAGGATGCACGATGTCGAGCAGCTGCATCTGCCCAATCTCATCCTCCGAATAGCCGGTGCCCTCGCGCCAGGCTTTGTTGACGTACAGCAGCGAGCCGTCCGGCGCCGCCATGCAGACCAGATCACTGGCGTTATCAAACAGATCCCGGTATCGCTCTTCGCTTTCCCGAAGTGCGTGATCGGCCCGCTTGCGTTCGCTGACGTCACGAGTATTGAGCACAATGCCGCTGATCGTTGGATCGGCCAGCAGGTTGGTCCCGACCGCTTCGAGCCAGACGTAGCTGCCATCGGCGTGACGCAACCTGAACTCGACCGGAAGCGACGTGCCGGAAACTTCGAACCCGCCCTCCAGCAGCCCTCGCACCCGAGTGACATCGGCTGGGTCGAGATAATGCAGCAGACTGGTTCCGACCAGAGTTGACGCTGGGTAGCCCACGACCCGCTCCGCCGAATCACTGGCGTACCGAATGGTGCCATCGGGCGCCAGGATGGTGACCAGATCGGAGGAGTTTTGCACCAGCGATCTGAACCGCCGCTCACTCGCGGACAGCGCCGCCTGGGCCTGAATTCGTTCGGCATGGGCCCGTTCGCGCTCAAGCGCTGCCTCAATAGCAGGACCGATGCGAGCGAGATTGCTCTTGAGCAGATAGTCCGTCGCCCCTGCCTTCATACAGCCTACTGCCGTTTCCTCGTTGACCGAACCGGTCACAATGAGAAAAGGGATGCTGGGGGCCCGCTCCCGAGCGAGGGAGAGGGCGGTCATTCCATCAAACCGAGGGAGGGTGTAGTCAGAGAGAATGACATCAGGCTTGAAGGTCTCCAGCTCTTGGAGAAATGCCTCCCTGCTATCCACTCTCCGGGAGAGAAAAGGCATGTGCGCCCGCTCGAGCTCGTATTCAACGAGCTCGGCATCCATGGGCATGTCTTCGAGGATGAGAATTCGAAGTGGATCCTGGGACATCCCGGCTTTCCAGAGCACAAGCGGGCGCGCACTGCCGGTCACCCGCACAGCGGTCTATCTTGAGGTCTTGTCCTGAAGTGTGGTCCTTATGGGTGGTAAGTCAAGACGCTGTGCCTAAGTACAGCGTTCTTCCAGAGCGTGTGACCTGTCTCACGGCAGCTCAGGTTTGCTCCATTCCATGTTGAGCGGTCTCCGCCCTAGAACAAGCTCGTCCCGCGGGAGTTTTCATGCCGACTGAACAGTCGACCGTCAATGGTCGTACGACCGGCAACGGCCGGAAATCGAAACGTCGCGCCGCTACACGCCTGCCATCATCACCAGACACGCTCGATACCGATCAGTTGCTTGCCGTGCTGACCGCTGTCCGCAAGGGTGACTTCTCGGTCAAGATGCCTGTCTCCCATGTCGGCGTGTCCGGCAAGATCGCCGATGCGCTGAACGACATCATCGATCTGAATCGGGAGACTGCCCGGGAGTTCGAACGGGTGAGCAAGGCGGTTGGAAAAGAGGGCCGGATCACTCAGCGCGCCCATCTCCACGGCGCGGCGGGTGCGTGGGCGGCGTCAGTCGACTCGGTCAACACATTGATCGGCGATCTGGTACAGCCGACCAGCGAAGTGGCCCGAGTCATCGGTGCCGTTGCGAGGGGTGATCTGTCGCAATCGATGTCGTTGGACATCGAGGGCCGACCGCTCATGGGTGAGTTCCTCCGCATCGGCAAAACGGTGAACTCCATGGTAGACCAGCTGAGCTCCTTTGCGTCGGAGGTGACGCGCGTTGCTCGCGAAGTGGGCACCGAAGGAAAGCTCGGCGGTCAGGCCCGGGTGAAAGGCGTGGGTGGTACCTGGAAGGATCTCACCGACAACGTGAACTCCATGGCCGGCAACCTGACTGCCCAGGTCAGGAACATCGCACAGGTGACAACGGCGGTGGCAAACGGCGATCTGTCCAAGAAGATCACCGTGGACGTGAAGGGTGAGATTCTCGAGCTCAAGAACACCATCAACACCATGGTGGATCAGCTCAACTCGTTTGCATCGGAAGTCACGCGTGTGGCCCGCGAAGTGGGTACCGAAGGAAAGTTGGGTGGCCAGGCGCAAGTCAAAGGAGTGGGCGGAACCTGGAAGGACCTGACTGACAGCGTGAACTCCATGGCCGGCAATCTCACGGCCCAGGTGCGGAACATCGCCGATGTGACCACGGCCGTGGCGAACGGCGACCTGTCCAAGAAGATCACCGTGGACGTGAAGGGTGAGATTCTCGAGCTCAAAAACACCATCAACACCATGGTGGACCAGCTCAATTCCTTTGCCTCAGAAGTAACTCGCGTAGCTCGTGAGGTGGGGACCGAAGGAAAGCTGGGGGGGCAGGCTCAGGTGAATGGTGTGGCGGGGACCTGGAAGGACCTCACCGACAACGTGAACTCCATGGCCGGAAATCTGACGGCACAGGTCCGCAACATCGCGGACGTGACAACCGCGGTAGCCCGAGGGGAGCTCAATAAGAAGATCACGGTGGACGTCCAGGGAGAGATTCTCGAGCTCAAGAACACGATCAACACGATGGTGGATCAGCTGAGCTCCTTCGCATCGGAGGTCACCCGTGTCGCGCGCGAAGTGGGCACCGAAGGGAAGTTGGGGGGACAGGCGCGGGTGAAAGGCGTTGGCGGGACCTGGAAGGATCTCACCGACAACGTGAACTCCATGGCTGGGAACCTGACGGCACAGGTCCGCAACATCGCGGACGTGACCACAGCGGTTGCGCGGGGCGAGCTCAACAAGAAGATCACTGTCGACGTCAAAGGCGAAATCCTCGAGCTCAAGAACACCATCAATACCATGGTGGACCAGCTCAACTCCTTCGCCTCCGAGGTCACTCGTGTGGCCCGTGAAGTGGGCACCGAAGGGAAGTTGGGGGGACAGGCGCGGGTGAAAGGCGTTGGCGGGACCTGGAAGGATCTCACCGACAACGTGAACTCCATGGCTG
>DATADG010000046.1:0-7395 GCA_036258655.1 Gemmatimonadales bacterium
CCGAACGGCATCACCTTCACTCGCATCCTCGTTGGCTTCGCTACGCTCGCGGTGCTTCCTGCGGCTCGCCGACGGGTGCCTGCGTCGGAGTGGCGGGCGATTGCGCTGCTGGCCGTGCTCTGGATGGCCTTCCCGCTCAGCATGTTTCCCTACGCGGAGCAACGGGTCTCCTCCGCGCTGACCGGGATGCTGAACGGAGCCGTTCCGCTCTTTGCCGCGATCGTCGCTTCAGTACTCGCCCGGCGCGCTCCGTCGCGTGGTATCGTAGTGGGGCTGGGAGTGGGGTTACTGGGCGCAATCCTCATGGCCTGGCCCAGTCTCGATGAAGGCGGCAGCAGCGCCGACGGCGTGCTTCTCATCCTGGCGGCGCTGGTCTCCTATGGGTTCGCCATCAACCTGGCGCGTCCCCTCCAGCAGCGGAACGGCGCCTTGCCAGTCATCTGGCGAGCGCAGGCGATCGCACTCGTACTGACCGCACCACTCGGCGTCCCCGAATTGCTCCAGGCCCGCTGGGCACCCGGACCACTGCTGTCGCTCCTTGCCCTGGGTGTTTTGGGAACCGGAGTCGCCTACGTCCTGATCACCATCGCCGCCGGTAGGGTCGGCTCGACTAAGGCGTCCGCAACGGCATTCCTGATCCCACCAGTTGCTCTGGTGTTAGGCGTAGTGATCCGTAATGAACGAGTGACAGCTATGGCGATGATCGGAGCCGCTATCTGTGTCGCCGGAGCGTGGCTGGTGAATCGAGCCCGCACCAGCTAGCTACCGATCACGTTCATCACCCCCAGGAACAACACCGTTCCCGACAATCGCTCCCGAATCGCGAACAGGAACGGCCGGTCGACCCGCATTTCCGGCGGCGCGCTGATCACACCGACCCCGACGGAGGTCGCGGCCGCGGCCTCTGTACCTTCCTCGTTGACCTCCACGAATGTCTTCTGGTCGACCCGAGTCATATAGAGTCGATCCGGCCGTACATCCGCAATACGGTAAAAGTCCGCCCGATCGCGGTCGAATGCGATGGCCATACCCAGCGCAGCCAGATCATGTTTGAGCTTTCGGGAGTATTCGAGGCGGAACTTGGGAAGGATCAGACTGATCTCTTGCTCCGTGAAGTTTGCCGTGAGCGCTTCCCACGCTGCGGCATCGAGGCTGGCAAGCAGTTCGGCCGGCGGGCCGGCCTTGGGCAATAGCACCGTCATGGAGAACGCGCCGTTTCCGTACAACAGGTCGACGGCCTGATAACCGTCAGTCTCGTAATAGAGAAGCGTCTCACTCTGGCGCATCAGCGGCGCAGTCCGGTCCACACCGTCTGCTCCGTGGAAGGTGGCGTTCTCCGTCTCGCCGGGGTCGAAAGTCTTCCGCCACTTCCCTTTGAAGTAAATGGCGTTGATGAGAAAGAGAATTTCCTCGCCTATCTCGTCGAGCAGTCGCGGGATGCGACCATTGGTTGCGTCGTTCACCCAGTCATTGATCGTGGGTAGCGCGTCCGGGCTGCCGAAGTCGATCGTCTGCAGTTCCGCATCGAAGAAGCTTCGGCCCTTCTCGAGAAACTCCGGCTCGAGATGGAAACCGTCATGCCCCCACAAGGAGTTCGCCACCCGCATCTCGGTCCGAGAATCCAGCTCGCGCAGCAAAGTGATGAGATCCCGATAACCTTCATTGACCTCCAATTCAGTCAAGCCACTGAGTCGCAGCACGCTCCTCATGCTGTCGAGGGTCTCGCCGTTGGCGCCGTTCAGCGCCATGCTCAACGCCATGGACGCACTCAGAGGAGAGAGGAATACGTTCGAGTCCACTGGCAGCGTTTCGGTAGCTTTTTTCAACAGGTCGAACGCAAACGTGTTGGCTGCATCGATGACACTGACCTCGGCGGGAGAAAGAGCCCGCGGCAGCGAAGTCAATATTGGTGGGACGCTGTCGTGATCAGTCGGAGAACCGCATGCGGTGGTGAGGAGGAGTGCGATGGAAAGCCTGAGCGGACGTTGCATATGGCGACCTTCGGAGAGGATCCATCTAAGTACGATGCAGAAGCCATACCGCGCCCAGCACCGAACCAGCACAGCAATGACACTGGTTGGTTGCGACAGCGAGGCGTTTGTAGTCGCGACAGCAACACACCGATGCGTCCAATGGACACATCAGACATTCACGTGACCACCAGAAGCTCACCAGTCCGGAGCTTCCAATTGTTGTCTCAAGGCAGAGATTCGAAGCTGGCGCTGCTGATGACCGACTCGAGATCCTCTGGCGACCGGCTCCGGCACTCCCGCCTCAAGTCCTCGATGTCATTTGCCAGAAACTCTCCCAGAAAGTGCTCGGTTGTGATCTCGAAGGCGGGCGCCACCTTTTTGGCCGCGGTGTTGGAGTAGAGAGCGATAATGGCCCGTTCATCGAACTTGTAGAACGAGTAGGTGGGATATCGGTTGAACAGCCACACGGTAACCGGCTTTCGAAAGTCGCGCGCTAGTCGGGCAAAGTACCGGTAGGCATCCGTCACCAGGGCAGGGATCTGGGGTCCATCCTCGAAGTGTCGCTCGAGCGAGAACATCAGCTCGTGGCTCTCCAGATCCGGAAGAAAGATCTCCAGCGTGGTTCCCTCCCGGCCAAGGAAGGTCTTTATTGCTGGATCGTGGTTCTCGCGCCAGCGCCGCGAATGAATGAAGTACAGGACCATCTGAGTCGAGGACGCGATCAGGTCTTCGAAGCGCTGGTAGAACGCGGCGAACGACCCCACCTGAACAATGCCGGGCTGGGGGCCGGGAGCCGGAACGGAAGCGGGCGCGGCACTCATCGTATCACTAAACTGCCGTCTAAGAGACGGTCAGGACAAGGGAACGGGACACGTGACCGCAGGGTTGCCTCACGGTACTCACCACCCTTATTTTGCCGTGCTACAAGAGATTACGTAACAACGACTTTGTAAGAGGAAACCGGAGCATGAGCTTCGACAAGCAGGCAGTCATGACCAAGCATCAGGCGCACCCGGGCGACACCGGCTCCGCCAAGGTCCAGGTGGCGCTGCTGACCGAGAGAATCAACTCGCTCACCGAGCATTTCCGCACGCACCTGAAGGACCATCACAGCCGGAGAGGCCTCCTCAAGATGGTCGGAACCCGGCGCCGGTTGCTGACGTATCTCAAGCGTAGCGACCTCCAGACGTACCGAGCGCTCATCGAGGAGCTCGGACTCCGGCACTAATCCTCGCGAGACAGGGGCGTCCTGATCGACAGTTGGGACGCCCTCTCTACTTATCAGGGTCAGGAGTCTAGGGTCGAGAGTCTACCATCGTGGTGACTGCTCACGGACTTGGCCCTCGACACGTGGACCCTAGACGTGCAGCAAAGACGCCTTCAGAGAGAGAGAGCAAAGCAGTGACTGTCCACCGAGTTGAAACCGAGTTCGCCGGCCGTCCAATCGTTCTGGAAACGGGCCGGCTGGCCAGGCAAGCTGCCGGATCAGCCATCGTCCGCTTCGGAGACACGATGGTGCTGGCCGCAGTAACTGTATCACCGAACGTCTCGTCGCTTCCGTTTTTTCCACTGACGGTCGAATACCGGGAAAAGACCTATGCTGCAGGTAAGATCCCGGGGGGTTTCCTCAAGCGGGAAGGCCGTCCATCCGACAAGGAAATTCTGGCGAGCCGCCTGATCGACCGCTCTATCAGGCCGCTATTTCCGGAGGGCTTCAAGAACGAAGTCCAGGTGTTCGTCACGGTATTGTCGGCCGACCAGGAGAACGACGCTGATATTCTTGGCGTCGTGGCTGCCTCCGCGGCACTGAGCCTCTCGTCGGTGCCCTGGAGCGGACCCCTGGCAGGTGTACGGGTAGGGCGAGTGGAGGGCAACTGGATCCTCAATCCGACGTTCCAGCAGCTGGAGTTCTCCACCATCGATCTCGTCGTGAGCGGGTCGGCGGATTCGATCGTGATGGTTGAAGGCGGGTCGCTGGAGGTCTCCGAGGGCGAAATGCTCGAGGCATTGAAGGTGGCGCAACGGGGCATCCGCGACGTGATCAAGCTGCAGCAGCAGCTGGTCAGCCAGACCGGCGCCCCGAAGAAGCTCGAGTGGGCCCGAGCGCAGGTGGATCAGTCGCTAGTCGCGCGGGTCCGCGAGGCAGCCGAGTCACAGATGGCGCAGGCGATCAACGCCAAGGACAAAGCCGGCCGCTCCACCGCGGTCAAGGCGGTGAAGGAGCAGGTGCTCGAGCAGCTTGCTCCCGAGTTTGCGGAGCAGGCCCGCGAGGTGGGAACTGAGCTCGATGAAATCGAGTACCGGGTGATGCGCTCCCAGGTGCTCCAGCGAGGCGAGCGGGTGGATGGTCGAGACCTGGATACGATCCGGCCAATCTCGGTGGAAACGGGAGTGCTACCCCGCACCCACGGATCTGCGATTTTCACCCGGGGACAAACCCAGGCACTCGTGTCGGTAACGCTCGGCACCACGGAAGACGAGCAGCGGATCGACAGCATCGATGTGCCCGGCGAAACGACCAAATCATTCATGCTGCACTACAACTTCCCACCGTACGCCACGGGGGAAGTCAAGATGATGCGAGGCACCAGCCGCCGCGAAATCGGTCATGGTGCGCTGGCCGAGCGGGCGCTGCAACCGCTCCTCCCGCAGTACGAGGATTTCCCCTATACCCTGCGGGTTGTATCGGAGATACTCGAATCGAACGGCTCCTCCTCCATGGCCACGGTATGCGGCGGGTCGCTCGCGCTCATGGATGCTGGTGTGCCGATGAAGGCGGCATGTGCCGGCGTGGCCATGGGTCTGATCAAGGAAGGCGATCAGGTGGCCGTGCTGACGGATATCCTCGGGTCCGAGGATCATCTGGGCGACATGGACTTCAAGGTGGCCGGGACGGAGCGGGGGATCACCTCGATTCAGATGGATATCAAGATTCAGGGTCTCGATCTCAAGATCATGGAAGAGGCCCTGGAGAAAGCGCGCAGGGGCCGCCTCCACATCCTGAAAGAGATGGCCAAGGCGCTTCCCGGCCCGCGCACCGAGCTGTCGAGGTACGCGCCCCGTATCTTCACGATGCAGATCAAGCCGGACAAGATCGGGGATGTCATCGGTCCCAAAGGCAAGACCATTCGAGGTATTCAGGACGCCACCGGAGCCAAGATCAGCATCGAGGATACCGGCGTCATCACAATCTCCGCCGTTGGCGGAGAGGCCGGCGAGAAGGCTCGGGCGATGATTGCCGCAATCACCACGGAGCCCGAAGTGGGCCGGACCTATGAAGGACCGGTAAAGAGCACGACGGCATTCGGCGCCTTCGTGGAAATTCTGCCCGGAGTGGAAGGCCTGCTCCACATCAGCGAGCTCCAGCACGGCCGCACCGAGAAAACGGAAGACGTGGTCAAGAAGGGCGACATCGTGCAGGTCAAGCTGCTCGAGGTGGACGACCGCGGCCGCATGAAACTCTCTCGAAAGGCGCTGCTGCCCAGGGACTGACCCTTCGTGGAAACGGCTCAAATTGACGAGGGGTTGTTCCGGACCACCTCGCCCAATGGTTTGGTGGTCCTCAGCGAGAAGCTTCCGGGCATTCGTTCGGCGGCGGTGGGGATCTATGTCCGAACCGCCAGCGCCCACGAGCACCCGAGCCAGCTCGGCATTTCTCACCTCCTCGAGCACATGGTCTTCAAGGGAACCGAGCGCCGGACTGCGCAGGAGCTGGCGCTCGAGCTCGAGGTCCGAGGCGGGTCACTCGACGCGTTTACCGGTCGCGACTATACCTGCTATCAGGCCCACGTGCTGGATGCCGATCTCCCCCTGGCGGTCGAGATCTTGACCGATCTGGTACGGCGACCGCTGCTCAGGCAGACCGATCTCGAATCCGAGCGCAACGTCGTCATTGAGGAGATCAACGGGGTTGCCGACACGCCCGACGATCTCGTTTTCGAGCTTCACGCGCGCGCCCTCTGGCCGCAACATCCCTACGGATACTCCATCCTGGGCACCCGCGAGAGTCTGGACACACTCACCGCGGAAGACCTGCGCAGCCTGCACCAGTCCGGGTACTATCGCGGCAATTGCGTGATTGCCGCGGCCGGTAACGTCGATCACAGTCAGCTGCTCACCGTGCTCGAACGCGAAGGCTGGTTCGAGGGAGGGCCGGGGCAGACCTCGCGGAAACCCGTGATCCCCGCGCCCGCGGTACGCGGCGGTGATTGCATCGAGCACCGCGATACGGCGCAGACGCATATCGTGTTCGGCACGGACACCTTCCCGCTTCGCGATCCTCGGCGCTTTCATCTCGCCATTTTGACCAACGTCTTCGGCGGAGGAATGTCGAGTCGGCTCTTCCAGCGAATCCGTGAGGAGCTCGGTCTCGCGTACGCAATCTTCGCGTACAAACACTTCTACCAGAGCTCCGGCCAACTGGGCGTCTACGTAGGAACTCAGCCAGCAACCGCGACGCAGGCGGTAGACGCCATCCGCGAAGAGTACGGGCGTCTGGCACGCGAGGGACTTCCCCCGGTCGAGCTGACGAATGGGAAGCAGCAGCTCAAGGGCCAGATCATGCTCTCGCTGGAGAGTCCTGGCGCGCGCATGGCGCGTCTTGCCGGGTTCACGCTGTACGATGATCAGTACCGACCTCTCGACCAGATGCTCTCCGAGATTGACGGAATTACTTCAGACGCGGTGGCTCAGGTGGCGGGGGAGTTCTTTGCGCCCGAACGGCAGACCGTGCTGCGACTGGGACCCGAAAAGACGTGAACGGTGAACCGTGAACGGTGAACGGAGACGGCGGCGACAGTGCCGTTTCCCGTTCACCGTTTACTGTTTACGCTTTTGCACATCTCACTCCAGGAAGTCGCAATGAGAATCGGCGTCCCGAAGGAGATCAAGACGAACGAGAATCGCATCGCGCTGGTACCGGCTGGCGCGGAGGCTCTCGTGGCGGCAGGCCACACGGTTTTTGTGGAACAGTCGGCAGGGGAGGGGAGCGGGTTTTCCGACGAGGCTTTTCGGTTGGCGGGCGCCGCCCTTCTGCCTACGGCCGATGCCGTGTGGCAACAAGCCGAAATGATCATGAAGGTAAAGGAGCCGATCGCTGTGGAGTGGCCTCGAATGCGAAGGGGGCAGGTGATCTATACCTACTTTCATTTCGCCGCCGCAGAGGACCTTACCCGGGCAGTAATTGACTCCGGAGCCATCGCGGTTGCCTACGAGACCGTGCAGCTCCCCAGCGGTGAGCTCCCCCTGCTGACCCCAATGTCGGAAGTAGCCGGACGAATGGCGGTGCAGGAAGGGGCCAAGTACCTCGAAAAAGTGTTTGGCGGCAGCGGGATTCTGTTGGGGGGTGTACCTGGCGTGGCACCGGGGGAGGTGGTCATCATCGGTGGCGGAGTGGTTGGCATCAACGCTGCAAAGATGGCTG
>DATADG010000047.1:0-18221 GCA_036258655.1 Gemmatimonadales bacterium
GTCGGGGCCAGTCGTAGTCGAACATGGTCTCTCCAACAAGCGTGAACGGTGAACCCTGAACAGTGAACGGGGTGAGGGGCGGTGGTCAGTTCACCTTTTACGGTTCACTGTTCACGCTTTTCCCAACCCCAGCTCGGATGGTACGGGCGGGTCAACGCTGTAATCATAAAACCCCCGTCCATTCTTCCGGCCGTGAAACCCCGCGATCACCATGCGTTGGAGGAGGGGCGGAGCAGCATAGCGCGGCTCCCGATAGGCATCAAACATGATGTCGGCGATCTTGGCCACCGTGTCCAGTCCGATGTAGTCCATGAGCGTGAGCGGACCCATTGGGTGGCCGCACCCCAGCTGCATAGCGCGGTCCAGATCGCTCGTGCTGGCGATACCTCGCTCCAAAGCCCGCGCCGCATCCAGCAGGAACGGCACCAGCAAGAGGTTGACGATGAAGCCGGGATTATCGTTCGCCGTAACCGCCTCTTTGCCCAGGGACGTCGCGAACGCATAAGCTCGATTGAATGTCTCCTGGCTCGTGGTGCCGGTGCGTACGACTTCGACCAGAGGCATCAAAGGTACGGGGTTGAAGAAGTGGAGCCCCACGAAACGGTCTGGTCGCTTGGTAGCGGCCGCCATGGCGGCGATGGTGAGGCTGGAAGTATTAGAGGCAAAGATTGTGTGGGAGGGACAGATCGCGTCGAGCTCTTGCCAGAGCCGGTTCTTGAGGTCCAGATCTTCGGTGACCGCTTCGATGATGAGATCGCAGTCTTTCAAGTCGGCGACGCTGGTGGAGAAGGAGAGTCGGGCCGTGGCGGCGTCCCGTTCGGCCGCAGCAAGCTTCCCTTTCTCCACCAGACGTCCCATCGACTTGAGTATTCCGGCACGGCCCTTCTCCAGAACCGGCTCGCCTACGTCCCTTGCGATGGTGGTGTACCCGGCGGTTGCCGCTGCTTGCGCGATGCCGCTGCCCATGAGCCCGCAGCCGAGTACGCCGACTTTTCTGATGCTCATCTCGCTCCCTTGTGTTACATGACCGTCACGGCTTCAACGCCCTCCGCACCTCGTCGGCCAGGAGATCGATCAAGCCGGCGCGCGCCTCCAGCCGCCGCGAGGGGCCAGGAGCTCCGTGCTCCAGCGAGTCGAGGGCTCGTTCCAGGCCCAGCTGAATCCGGGCGATAGCAGGGCCGTAACGCCGGAGCGCCGCATAGGCGCCGCCGACCGCAAACGGCAGCGGGAGCAGAGCCACTGGCAGCAACGCCCCGAGAGCTACCATGATGGCCGCTCCTGCGGCGCCGGCGCCCGCCAGAGTGGCGCTGCCGGCAAGGTATTCGTTCCGAATCTTTCGGGTATCCGCAACCAGGGCGACATGAGAGTATCCCGATTCGAGCGGGAGAATCGTCGCCGTGACTGTTGCCGCGCGTGACAGCATGAATGGCCGCTTTCCTGCCCCGAGCGCTGCCGCCGACCGCCTGATGGCCGCCTGAAAACCGCTCAGCGGTTCCCAGGTAATCCGGCCTCGCTGCTGCCGCTGCACGCAGAACAGCTCGTTGCGTTCCATCCAGTGCAGGAGCCCCTGCTCCGCCATTTCCGACTCGAGCGAGACAACCCGTTGGGCGGAGATTTCACCCGGTCCGGCGACGCGATCGATGATCCCCGGCGCGCTACGCACTCCGATGCTGGTGCGCTCCTCCAGCAAGGCTTGCTGCAGATAGCGGACCGGAATGCCGACCTCGCGACCCAACGCGATCAGCTCGTCGGAGCTGAGCGTATCACCGATTTCCCGTTCGGCGGTCTGAAGCTCGGCCGCGCGATGGATGATCCGCTCGAGGGCAGCGCGATCGATCCGGGCGGGTACTCCCTCGCTCATGCTACTCCTGCGAGGGAGTCCGGGCGGCCTGGATTCGCAGCTGGGACATCAGGGAGGATATGTCGGATGCCGGAAGCGCCTTGCCCGGTGGCTCGGCATTCTGATCCGGTCCGGGAGTGGCGCTCGCTTGTTCGGTGGCCTTGAGAAACGGTCGGATCAAATCGATCGGAATGGGAAAGATGGTCGTAGAATTGTTCTCCGCAGCGATCTCGGTAACAGTCTGCAGATAGCGGAGCTGAATGGCGCTGGGTTCCCGGGCCAGGGTTCGAGCAGCCTGCGCGAGCGTCTCTGATGCCTGGAGCTCACCCTGTGCAGCGATGACCTTTGCACGCCGCTCCCGCTCGGCCTCGGCTTGCCGGGCCATGGCGCGTTTCATCTGATCCGGCAAGTCTACGTCCTTGACCTCGACCGCCGACACCTCGATGCCCCAGGGATCGGTCCGCTCATCGATGATCTTCTTCAGCACGGCATTGATCTTTTCTCGGTCCGACAGCAGCTCGTCCAGCTCGACCTCGCCCAGCACCGACCGAAGCGTAGTCTGAGCCAGCTGGCTGGTGGCGTAGAGATAGTCCTCGATCTCGATCACCGCCTTGGCTGGATCGGTCACCCGCATATATAACACGGCGTTCACCTTGACCGACACGTTATCCCGCGTAATCACGTCCTGAGGCGGGATGTCGAGCGCCATGATTCGAAGCGACACGCGTTTTTGTCCGGCGAATCCGGCGGGGAGAAAGATGAGACCGGGCCCCTTCGTTCCCCAGAACCGACCGAGAAAGAAAGTGACGCCTCGCTCATACTGGCGGAGCACTCTCAGGCTCAGAAACGAGTAGAGGACAGCGACCGTGAGTGGGATCAAGACATCCATTGATGTCGCTCTCAGGCAGAGTAAGCTTCGACGATCACCGCCGCGCCCTGACCGCCACCGATACATGCGCTACCCAGACCATAGCGACCGCCGCGCCGGCGCAGGGCGTGCAGCAGGTGCAGTGTGATTCGCGCGCCGCTGGCCCCGAGGGGATGGCCGATCGCTATGGCGCCGCCGTCAACATTGGTCTGCTCCCGGTCCAGGCCGAGCTCCTGTTCTACTGCGAGGTACTGCGCTGCGAATGCCTCGTTCACCTCGATCAGGTCCATGTCTTCCAGCTTGAGATTGGCTCGGGCCAGGGCCTTTCGCGAAGCGGGAGCCGGACCAATCCCCATGATACTCGGATCCACACCGGTGCTGGCCCATGCCACCAGTCGCCCAATTGGCCGGAGCTTGTGGTCGGAGGCGAAGCGTCCGCTTGCCAGCACCAGCGCCGCGGCACCGTCACAAATCCCTGACGCATTGCCCGCGGTAACCACGCCATCCTTTTTGAAGTAGGGCGGCAGTTTCGCGAGTCCTTCCAGGGTCGTATCCGGCCGCATGTGCTCGTCGGCCGCCCACTGCTCGGTCTGCCTGGTCTTCCGATTCTGCACCGGAACTGCAACCACCTCGTCGGCAAAAACTCCCGACTTCCAGGCCTCGGCCGCACATGCCTGACTGCGGGCCGCATAGCAATCCACCGCCTGCCGGCTGATACGATACTGCGTCGCGAGCTTCTCGGCTGTCTCCGCCATCGATAATCCACAGCTCGGGTCGCGCAGTGCTTCCCAAAGCATGTCTTCGAGCGGCGCAGCCGGGCCGAGTCGGAGCCCCCACCGGGCTCCACGCACCACGTGTGGAGCCTGGCTCATCGATTCAGTACCGCCGGCCAGAACCACGTGAGACTCACCGAGCAGGATCTGCTGGGCAGCCTGAGTTATGGCCTCAAAGCCGGACCCGCACAGCCGGTTGACCGTCACCGCGGGGATATTGACCGGCAGGCCGGACCGAAGCCCTACGTGGCGGGCAAGATAGATCGCATCTGCCGAGGTCTGAACCACATTCCCGAAGACAACGTGATCGACAACCGAAGCCTCTACTCCGGACCGCCGGACTGCCTCCTTGCCGACTATCGTTGCGAGATCAGTTGCGGAGAAATCCTTGAGTGTGCCTCCAAAACTACCGAAGCCGGTCCGTACGCCTGATAGAAAGACTACGTCACCATTGGAAATCTGAGTACTCATGCGGCTCCGTTTAGTGTTCGGGAGAAAGCCGGTGCACTGTAAATATGCAGGTACTTCGAGCGAAAATCAGGCAGCAAATTACGGGCCCGAGAAGATGCAGAAGTTCTTCAGGAGAGCGTAGTGACCGCCGCACCGCAGCCGATGCAGTGACGCCAGGCAGGCTCCAGCTCCAGCCCACACGACCGGCAGCGCCTGGGCCGGAGGTTATACCCGCACTGAGGGCAGAAGTTGACTACTCGCTTCTGGGGGAGTGCGCTGCCGCAGCGCATACAGCCGCCCGCGGGAACGGGAGTCTGTTCAGCCGGCAGGGGTGATTGTCGGCGTTCCGCAGCCGGATGTGCCTGACGTGGAGACTCGGAGTACGCCGCCTCCGCGTCAGATTCACGTGGAGGCGCGAAGGCGAGCTCGGGCCTGTGGTCCAACGAACGCGCGACCGCCCCGTGATCCAGTGTGATCGACGCACCCGTGTGCAGCTCCACCAGCGACAAATCGGGGTTCGGGCTCGAGAGCTCGTCTATAAAGGCGGTTCGAGCCTGATCCGGACTGGTGTGAGCGAGTCCACCCTCGCCGGCGCACAGTCGCATGAGCAGGAGCTCGTAGTCCTCGCTGCTCTCGAGCTGGAGCGCGCGTCGATGAACACGATAGGGAAGGATCGAGCTGCGGATATCACCGACGGAGAGAGACTGCCGGAGCCGCGCAGGATCATTGGCGGCAATCGTGTTGACGAGGTGACGAAAGAAGCGCTCCAGGTCGGTCAAATGCACCTATCCCGCTGCGTTCGGGTCAGCTCCACGCCTTCTCGGCAAGGGGGAAGCTCTCCCCCTCAGCAACTCTGCGTTCCAGCTGCTCGAAGGCTTCGTCCGGATCGTATCCCTCAAACAGGCCCCTGGCTTTCTTGGTCTCCAGCCATTGCAGGAATTGAGACTCGATCGCGCCCTCCGAGCTGATCGCCTTCCGAGCAGCCATGACCGCGAGGTCGTTGGCGTATTCGTTCTTGGGGTGGCCCCGATGTCCCCGGACCCAGGTCCACTGGACGTCATGCAGCCGCGCGACCGAGGCAAGCTCCTGCCACAGGGCCAGATTCTCGATCGGACCTGCCTTGCGTACCCAGCCACGCGCCGCCCACCCCGGCGCCCACTGGCGCATTCCCTTGACCAGGTACTCGGAGTCGGAAACCATGAGTACGCTGAGGCGATTGCCCTTGCCTGCCAGAGTCTGAAGCGCCATGATGGCGCCGCGCAGCGCCATCTGGTTATTCGTCGTATTTGGGGTGTAGCTGTAGAAATCTCGCCGGTAAATGCGTCTCCCGCTTCTGACTTCAATCAGGCCTCCTGCACCTCCGGGATTCTCGCCGTCTCGTCCGTTGCCGAGGCAGCTCTCATCAAGGTGCACGACGGCGACACGGCTCACTCGATCACCTGAAAGCTCTCGATCTCATCCAGGCGGAACGTGAGCTCCTCCCCGGTCATGGGGAGCCAGCCGACCAGCGCATCGTGGTTCTCCACCGACGTGACGCGCACGGCCTGGACGACATACTCGGTGCCCCGCCGTGAGAGAGCGACCCGGAGCCCCTTCCTGGCGGCGGTCTCCAGCTGCTCCATGCGGTCGGCGGTCCAACGTAGTTGGGTCATTGTGGGCTATGGGTATGCACTCGGGGCAATCGGCTATAGCACTACTTCCTGACTCGTACCTGCCCTGCAGGTCCCTCTGTAATCCGCCCGATGACCGCTGCGACAGGCGTTTGCTCCGCACGCAACTCCGCTACCAACGCGGCGTGGTTCTCGGAAGGTACCACCAGGAGCAGCCCACCGGACGTTTGGGCGTCTACGCAGAGATAACGGTCGGCTGCATCGAGCCCCGGATCCCACTCGACCCGACTGGCTGCCTCGAAGTTCCGCTGAGTTCCGCCGGGAACGACGCCCCGGGAAGCCAGATTTTTGGCATGAGGCAGGATGGGCAGGGACTGGAACGAGATCTCGGCTGCGACCTTGCTCGCCTCCAGCAGGTTGGTCAGGTGCCCGATCAATCCGAAACCCGTAACGTCGGTGGCCGCGCTGACACCGACCTTCAGCGCCGCTCGAGCCGCGCCATCGTTCAAGGTCGTCATGGATCGCACCGCTTCGGCCATACCCGTCTCCAGCAATGCGTCACGCTTCAGCGCGGTGGCCAGGATGCCGGTGCCGAGCGGCTTGGTGAGCACCAGCACGTCGCCGACACAGGCACCGGCATTCGTGAGCATTCGGTCTGGATGAACCTCTCCAATGACGGCCATTCCAAATGTCGGCTCGACCGCGTCGATGGAGTGACCGCCGAGCTGAAGACATTTCGCCCGGGCAGCCACTTCGGCGGCTCCCCGCAGCACCTCACCTAGCACCTCCAACGGCAACCGGTCCCGGGGCCAGCCGACCAGGTTGAGCGCGAACAGCGGCGCGGCTCCCATGGCGTAGATGTCGCTGAGAGCATTTGCGGCCGCGATGGCCCCCCAGGCAGCCGGATCGTCGACGATTGGCGTGAAGAAATCCACGGTCGCTACCAGGGCGCGGTCTGGCGAGAGCCGGAACACCGCCGCGTCATCTCTGGTTGCGGCGTCGACGAGGACTCTTGGATCCTCGATCCCCGGCAGAAAGCGCAGAACCTGCGCCAAATCGGCAGCGCCGAGCTTACACGCTCAACCGGCGCCGTGCGAGAGCGCCGTGAGCCGGATCCGTGGCTTCTGATCGGTCGGAGTGTTGGTCATGCTATCTCCCATTGGAGTGCGCTTCCTGCTCGGCCCAGAGTAAGGCACGCAGAGCAATCAGGGCCCGCTCCTGCTGGGCTGTGATCCCAAAGCTGCCGTCCTCACGCTGGCGGGAAAGCAGGGAAGGTAAGGCGCGGCGAACTGCCTCGCGCGCTTCGACCGTCCCCAGGGCGACCAGCGTCTCGAGCGTGTGAAAGAGGTCGGCATGAGACCATGTGCCATCGGGTTCCTGCTGTGCTACTATGAGCGAGGTCAGCCTGCCGCTGAGTTCCTCGCGTGAACTGGACACCAGGGCGAGCGCGTGCACCCCGGATACAATCGTGTCTCCGGCAAAGTACCCGTTCCAGTCAGTCCACTGCTCCTGCAGCTGAAGCAGGCTGGCCAGATGCCGTTCGACTGCGGGCTCTGACTCCATTCTGCTCCGGAGAGCCGCGCGCAGGGCCAGGCAACTGATTGCGAATCGGGCGGCCGGCTCGGCCCGGAATACCTTGCCGTTCGGAAGCATCACAGGCGCCAGGCGCTGCTCCGGGGGAGCCGGGGAGAAGAATCCAGAGATGAAGTGCTCGCATACCCGATGTGTGTGGCGAGTAGGAGTACATCCCTGACTGAAGGCTCCGGGCCTCTCCTGAAGCTCGAGCACCCGGCCCATTGCTTGGCGGCATTCCTCGTTCTCAGGGCTGCCGAGGTCAAGCAGCTCGTGCGCCCGCCAGATCGTCGGCACGATTGCGCCGACACCCCTCCCGTCGCTTCGCGATTCGCGCTCCATCTGATCGATCAACCGACGGGCAAGATCGCCGTCGTCAGCGGCCGCCTGGCCAAGGGCACGGCGCGCCAGTATGCCTTGTCGAGTGGGTGCGGAGCTGAAGAAACGCCTCAGTCGCTCGATTCCGCCGCGCGGAGTCACCGGCGAGGTCACACGAGCCTCCCGGAGGCTGAACTAATTCTGCTCATGACGTGGTATTACCAAGTGGCGCGGATGGAGTCGGTGTCGAGCAGGCGACCCCGGCTCATAACCGCTTCAATGGAGCGGGTGTTACGGATATCCACCAGCGGATCCTTGGTGAGAACGACGAGGTCGGCAACCTTGCCGGGAGCGAGCAATCCCAGTGAGTCCGCGCCGAGCAGCACCGCAGCATTCCGGGTTGCAGCTCGCAGCGCCTCGCGAGTGCTGAGACCGGCAGCCACCAACAGCTCCAGCTCACGATGCTCGCTGAAGCCTGGCACGAGGAGCTGGTTGGGCGCGTCGGTACCCGTGGCTACCCGTCCACCTGCGGCAGCAAACGAACGGACGAAGAGATCCTGCATTGACCGGGAGCGCCGAAACGCGCTGAAATCGGTATCGGTCCAGCCGGCCCGGTTAATCATACCGGAGAGATCCCAGTCACGCCTGGGTTGTGCCGGTACGTCCTGGAGTGAGGGATCCCGGAGCGCTGCCGGATCGTTCAGGCGGCTCAGGGTTTCATGGAGTACAAGCGTGGGAACCAAGGTCACCTTCTCTTCAGCGAGCCGGGCGGCCACTTGGCGAAGCGCTGCCGGGTCGAGGTCTGCCCAGCTTCGCTCAAAGGCGGTCCACCCGGAAAAGAACCCCCGGTAATGCGCCGTCAGCAGTGAGGACCGCTCGCGCGAGATCGCTTCTGGAATGCCGCTCATGTGCTCGATCGATACAACCCCCGCCTTGGCGGCCGCGATTGCGTCCGTCATGCCGAGGTGGGCCGATACCGGGACGTGGAAGGTTTTGGCCTCGTCCAGAATGGCCCGCAACATCGGCGCGTCGATGTGAGTGTAGACCTTGATGAAGTCGACACCTGCACTCACCAGCCGGTCCACTGCTTTGCGTGCCTCGTCTTCAGTGCTGACGCCGATCGCCTCTGGGTAGGTCGTCGGGAGACCGTCAATCATGGCACCCACACCGTACACTCGAGGGCTGTGACCCGGCTGGCTGTTGGCGCGGCGCCGGAACGCGAGTACCGACTGGAGGGCACCATGCATGTCGCGCACTGTCGTCACGCCCCAGACGAGATACCGAGTTGGTGCCCAAGAGGCTGCTGCCGCGAGGTGCGCGTGGGCGTCGATCAGGCCCGGAATGATCCATCGACCACTCAGGTCCACCTCGGTGGTTCGCCTGGGAAGCTGAAACCCAGCGCGCGGTCCGACGGACTCAACCTTTCCCCGGCGCACAACAAGAGCCGCATCGGCGAGCGGGGGCCCTCCGCTGCCGTCTATGAGAGTGGCCCCGACGAATGCCAGGCCGTCCGGGCGTCCTTGCCCGCACGCGAGAAGAAGAAGCGCTGCGACCAGCGGGATGACCAGGTCCCTAGCGGGGGTCACTGGACGAGTGATCGTGGAGGATCTTCCAACCCTTCTGCCTCCGTTCCATGACCAGAGTGAACGGACCACTTGATGTGACAGCGCCGCCTCGCTGGAGGATGAAACGTGCAGTCACCAGTGCATGGCTTGCGCCCAGCGGCCGCACCTCGATCTCCTCAAAATGCAGGCTGTCGCGCCGGGCACCCGGCGCAAACCAGCGAGCGTAGTTGTCACGGATGAACTCGAACCCGTGCCGTGCCCGGCGCCCATCCACAAACGTGGTGGTGCTCTCGGGGGCGTAGTCGGAGAGGAAGCCCTCGAGATCGCCCCGATTCCAGTCGGATGCGGCTCTCTCCAGCTGCGTGACGATCTGCTGCGTCAGCGGGGGCTGCTCAGTGCTCGGGTTCGGCGACACTTGGCGCCCTGACGGGCGGCATGCCATGAGCACAATGGCCAGGAGATGCGTGGACCCGCGCATGCTGTGGGGTGAAAGGTGCTGGAAGGTGATCCCCTGCGCCCGACGATGCAAGATCCGCCGGGCGCGCGTACTGCTGGGATTGCGATGAGTGGCTCTAAGAGCCGCAGAGGCGGGCCGATGCTCGTGCCATAGCAGCGATCAGCCGAGGCGATCAGCCGGGCTTACCGCCGCCGGCCGCCCCCTCCCTTCTTGGACCGCCTGCGCGATGAGGAGCGGCCAGCGCTCTTTCGCCCGCTGGACTTGCGGCCGCCCGAGCGGGACGAGCTCCGGGCACTCTTGCGAGCAGACTTCTTGGCCCCACGCCGGGCAGATTTCGCCCCTTTGCGGGCGGATCGACCGGCGCTCTTCTTGGCCCCTTTGCGAGCCGACTTCTTGCTCCCCCGTTTGGCCGACCTACGGGTCGACTTCCTCCGGGGCGCGGCTCGTGAGGTGCCGGTACCCTCTGCCCGCCGGGACGGTGAGGGCTCATCGAAATCAAAGGACGAGGGTGACGACGCGGGAGAAGGAGAAGGGGGGCTTTCCGAGGGCAGTGGATCCATCCACCCTGAGCCGGACCAGCCCATCTCCATATAATGAAGTTCGGCCATCTTCGCTCCCTCCAAACGCATGTGCGGCGCCACCCGCCGCCGGTCTCCAGACGCCCTACCGCGCGCCTCGCCGTGAACCGACATATAACTTGCACATCCGGGAGGCTAGTGCAAGCCATACTTCGGCAGAATCGCCTACGGATGGCGTGCAGATGATGCTGCTCACTATTATTACAGCTACCAGGCCCCCTTCATTCCGGACTCATCGACTAGTGCGTTCAGCGCCAGCTACGCGGCCGAATCCTGACCCGGCCCGGTCCCGGCTCCTGCTGCCATATCTATTGTTGCTGCAACTACTTGCCCACCTGGCTTCGGTCGAGCCGGTGGGTGCCCAGGTCGTTTCCGAAGTGCAATTGACACCCGAAACAATGACGCTTGGAGTGGGGCAGAAGCAGGCGTTGTTTGCCACCGCCTTCGACCAGCGGGGGAACCTCATCCCTAATGCCAAGTTCACCTTCCGGAGCTCGGATACTCTCATAGCGCAGGTCCGGAAGGACGGCACCGTCATAGGGCTGAAGCCGGGGCTGGCCAAGATCGAGGCCCAGTCGCAGGGTAGGCGCGCCTCGATGGCCGTGTTGATCACCGGCAGCGGCAGCTCCTCAGGCTCGACGGCCCGGGCCGCATCGGCCTCGGTGCTCACGCTGGAGCCGGCCTCACTCACGTTGTTTCCCGGGGAGACCGCGCGAATAAGAGCCCAGGCCCTGAGAGACGATCGCACCCCGATCGCGGTTGGCCAGGTCACGATCAAATCGCTGAGACCCGACATCGCGCGAGTGGACTCGGGAGGACTGATCACCGGGATCTCGGCGGGACGCGCCATCGTACAGGCAACCTCCGGCCATCTGATGGCGACTCTACCGGTCGATGTGGCTGTGGCTGAATTCACTCTGGAGCCCAGTCAGCTATCCCTGATTGCCGGCGCTACCGACACGCTCCGTGCACGGGTGCCCAGCCAGGGAAACCGAACGTTGCGAGCCGCAATCCAGTTGAGATCGACCGACTCTGCAGTTGTTTCGGTGACCGCGGATGGCATTGTCCGGGCGCGTACGCCTGGTCGAGTGGAGATTATCGCCTCTGTCGCCGGTCAGGAGCGGCGTTCGATGGTGAGGGTCATACAGGCACCCGAGGCAATTGTGGTTTCCCCTCCCCAGGGCGGAGTTCTCCAGATACCGCTGCGTTCCACCCGACAGTTCAGTGCAGTCGCCGAAGCAGCCGACTCGACGACCATCCCAGATGCACAGATCGAGTGGGAGCTGAGTGACAGCGGCGTGGCCCAGTTCGACCGTGCCACCGGAGTGCTCACGCCGAAGGTGCTCGGCACTACGACGCTTACCGCCAAACTCCCCGGCATTACGCCGGCCGTCTGGAAAGTGGAAGTCGTCCCAGGCCACATCCTGGTCGAGCCGTCGAGGCTGGGCCTGCTGGTGGGAGAGCGTGCCAACCTGGCCGCGTTACTGCGTGACCAGAATACCGGCAGCACCAGCTCAAAACCGCCCACGATGACGTGGACCTCCGATCGCGGCGACGTGGCGCTGGTACGGGGCCAGGGCCAGGTAGAAGCGCTGAGTCCAGGGCATGCCGTCATTACCGCGGCGGCACCGTGGGGCAAGGAGGCGACCGCGGATGTCTTTGTGGTTGCGGATCTATGGTTGAGTTCGAATCGATCGGGGGCGTATGGTATCTATCAATTGAGATCCGCGGGCCCGCATGTGCTCCTTCCGGTGCTGGTGGACAAAACCACCAATATCCAGGCGACGCTCGCACCGGACAGGACCAAGGTGGCGTTCAGCTCCAACCGGACCGGCAATTTCGATGTCTTCATCATGGATGCCGACGGGCAGAACGTGCGCCGAGTTACATCCAGTCACGGCCATGACGGAGAGCCGACGTGGACACCCGACGGCGCCCGTATTGTCTATACCGCTGCGAGCGGCACCTCCACCCACGTGGCAATTATGGAGAGTAACGGGAGCGAGCCCAAGCAGCTGACTACGGCATCGGGCGGGAACCATTCTCCCACCGTTTCCCCTGATGGTCGTACGATTGCTTTCGTATCCGCTCGTACTGGCAATCACTCGGTTCATACGATGGGCCTCGACGGCAGCAATCAACGGCGGCTTACCAAGAGCTCGGTGCGAGAGACGAATCCTCAATACTCCCGGACCGGCGAGTTGTTCTACGTGACCGAGCGTGGGGGCGGCTCCCGAGGCTCAAAAGTCATGAAGATTGCCGCAGGAGCGGGCAGCTCCTCAACGGTACTGGAGACGGACGATCCTGTGACCTCGTTCGCAGTATCCCGAGAAGGTGATCGGCTGGCGTATATCGTCGGCCGCCGCGACGACCGCGGAAAGGTTCAGTACAGCCTCTACCTGCAGGCAATGGGTGGCCGCCGCCCACTCGCGCAGGTCCCGCTTCAGCCGGGCGAACAGCTCTCGAGCCTTTCATTCTGATCTCCCACTAAAGTGAAAGCGCTGACTCTGGCGGCCCCGGGCGGATGGGAACATGTCCGGGTACAGGAGTTGCCAGAGCCAGCGATCGAGCTCCCCAATCAGGTGCTGATCGGAGTTCAGGCGGTTGCGCTCAACCGGCTGGATCTGCTGGTTGCTGAAGGGTTGCCTGGAGTCAATTACAGCTTCCCTCACATCATAGGCTCTGACGGCGCTGGGATCGTGCGCGAGGTTGGATCTGCTGTGAGGCGGCTCCGGCCAGGCGACCGGGTCATGATCAACCCGACGCTCTCCTGCGGCAATTGTCCATGGTGCTTGCAAGGCGAGGAGTCGCTGTGCCAGCAGCTGAGGGTTCTGGGCGAGCACCATCCCGGCACCGCAGCCGAGTACATCGTGCTTCCGGAGGAGAACCTCGAGCCGGCGCCGGACGGAATGCCGTGGCCCCAGGCAGCCGCGTTCTCCCTGGCCACGCTGACCGCCTGGCGGATGCTGACTACACGAGGGCGGCTGCGAGCGGGTGAGACCGTCCTGGTCTGGGGTATCGGTGGAGGTGTGGCCGTTGCGGCTCTGCAGATCGCTCGGTCGTTGGGCGCTCGGACTATCGTAACCAGCGGTTCGGATGCCAAGCTGGAAGTGGCGCGGACACTTGGGGCAGACGCCCTGCTCAATCACCATCGCATTGACGTCGGGGCCGAGGTCCGGAAACTGACCGACGGCAGAGGTGCGGACCTCATCGTCGACAGCGCTGGTGAGCAGAGCTGGCGAGGATCGCTGCGGGCCTTGAGGCGAGGGGGGCGTCTCGTGATCTGCGGGGCCACGACCGGCCCAAGTGTTTCCCTCGATCTACGCCGCCTTTTCTGGCACCAGTGGTCGATTCTGGGATCGACGCTGGGCAGTCGGCGAGAGTACGCGGCGATTGTCGGCCTGGCCCGGCAGGGAAAGCTCTGGCCAGTCATCGACCGGGTTGTGCCGTGGAGCCAAGCACTCAGCGCACTGGAACGGCTGGCGCGGGGTGAGCAAATCGGGAAACTCGTCATCGAGGTTGCACCGTGAACGACCTGTGGCAACGGATCCTGCTCGGCGCAGAACAGATCGGAAGTGTGATACCGGCGCTGGTTGGAGCGGCGGTGATCCTGATGACGGGGTACTTCCTGGCTCGACAGGTTCAGCGCTGGGCAGACGAAACCTTGAAGCGTCTGAATTTCAACCGGATGGCCAGGGCGGGCGGGTTGGACGAGGTGGTGGGCCGCACCGGCTCGCGGTTGGATCCGGTCCGCGCCCTGGCCAAGCTGCTGTTCTGGCTCGTCATGCTGGTGGTGATTCTGCTCGCCAGTACCGCGCTCGGACTGGAGAGCATCAACGAAATGTTCGGCATAATGCTGGCGTTTATTCCCACGCTCATCGCCGGCATCGTCATCGTTATCCTCGGCATCATCCTCGGTGAGTTCGTACGTGGCCTGATTGTGGCGTCGGCCGGCAGCGTTGCCGGCGTTCCCACGGTAGCCAAGCTGGCCAAGGGCGCTGTCATCGTGATCGCGCTCTTCATGGCATTGCAACAGGTGGGCGTTGCCGAAGAAATCGTGACTGCGGCGTTCACCCTTATTCTCGGCGCAGCCGCCCTGGCGGTGGGGCTCGCGTTCGGGCTCGGCAACCGGGAGTTAGCCGGCGAGATTACCCGCCGGTGGTACGAGGGTGTTGGTGAGGAGCGGCGAAGTGAGAGGCTCGATGTAGGAGGTCAGGGATTAGAAGGAAGACGTGATGGGCAGGTGAAAAGTGAGAAGTGAGAAGTGCGACATGGCTCTCACCTCTCACCCCCCTTCAACTGTTACTTGATCCGAAACCTCGCCACTGTTCGCGAGCCATCCGGGTTTTTCGCTGACGCGTAGACCGCGCCGTCCCGCCCGAATCCCGCCAGCGCAGCATCCTTAGGGAAGGTGACTTCCCGATCCCACTTGCCTTGCCGGTCGAAGACGTCGTAGACCAGTGCTGCCCCCTCCTGGCTCCTGGGCCGCTGCAGCCACACCTCGCCTGCCGGATGTCCGAGAGCGAAGTCAAAGGCAGCCTTTGTGTCTGCGAACGGGTACACGATGCGCAGGTCCTGCGGCATGCCGAACTGTTTGCCTTGCTCACGTACCTGAGCGAGAACCCGGTCCTTATCGGCTTGGGTAACAGGCACCTTCGTAAACGGATGCGGGGTGCCCCGGACCCATTTCCCATCCGGCGACCGCCAATCCACCCGGTTCTCGCGAGCTCGAGCAACCCAGGCCGTCCCGTCCGGCAGAACACCGAAAAAATCATTGGGAGCAAAGACCTTGGCAGCTTGCTGCACCTCCTGGCCGAAGACAGCGTCGCCATACTCCGGTGACGCCAGGTGCGCCACCGTGTCGTACTGACCTTTGGCTAGGTCGACCCGCAGTACCGGGATGCTGTCAGGTCGTATGGTGCGACCGGGTTCTCCGCCGCCAAGCACCGCTTGATAATCGATCTTGTACCCTCGTCCCAGGGTATCGTAGGAGAGCACGGGGGCGCTGCCGGCAAAAGGTTTGATTGGAAGCACGCCCAGAGGTTTGCCGGCCTCGCTCCAGAGGGTGGTCCGGAGAACGCTGAAATCCACCAGTGCAATGGTGTCGCCGGCCAGATGGGCCACCCAGCCGGGGAATTTGTACTGGGATGGAGATCCGCCCGGGGCGAGCGAATCGACCCGAGTGCCGAGTGTATCCACCTTGCCGGTACGAAAATCTGCCAGAAAGAACAGCTTGCTCCTGGTGTCTGCAAAAGCGACGCGGCCATCGCGCAGCTCTACGACGTTGCTGAGCATCCCGAAGCTGCCAGGCAGCCGCCCATCGGTGGTGACTTTGCTTTGACTTTCGGCCGGACTGCAGGCAGTGACGATAAGCCACAGCCAGGCGGCCAGTGATTGACCCAGCTTCATTCCTACTTCCTCATCGTTCGGCAACCTGGGTTGCGAAATTCATTGCGATCAACCGCGTGCCTTCGGATACCGCCTCGGCGATCAAACCGCTGTTGGAGCCGAGAGCAACGATCCGTCCCTGTCCTCGGAGTCTTACTTCACGTACCAGGCGGCCTCTCTGGTCCACAACATGATAACGCCGAGTCGAGTCGGCCGGTGCGCGACTCTTTTCCAGCCAGACTTCCCCTGTAGGAGCCGTGAGTCCGGCTTCGAACGGCGGCTTGAGCGCGGCAAATGGCAGCTCCCGGGCAGTGCGGCGAAGCTCGGGCGGGAAGCGACGGAGGAAGAGCTCCCGGTCGTAGCGGGTAACCTCGAGCACCCTGTCCGGAAGTGGCTCACCTCGGATCCACTGGCCATCCGGAGAGCGCCAGTCCACTCTGTTGTCGTACACCCTCGCTAGCCACACTGAGCCGTCCGGGAGCACTCCCCAATGGTCGTTGCCGCTGAACACCCGCCGTTCGAAGCGCCGGCCAGCTTCGCCGACGACTTCGGCGATGTCGAAGGGTGCCAGGCGCGCAATGGTATCTACGCTGGTTAGCTCTGGATTGCTTCGTACGATGGCGGCCGAATCCCGATTGCCGCTGCCATCCGGTCCGGGAGGTGGATACAGATCCAGGTAGTAACTCCCGGCACTGTCCCGGGCCTGGGGCAGGGATCCGCGAGTGACAGCAGGTGCCGGAATCGTGCGCGACAGACGCGCGTCTGGACCCCACAGGGTCAGGCGGCGCAATCCCCAGTCCCCCACGTAGAGTGTGTCTTCCGCAAAGAAGAGGGTAGACGGGTTCCGGAGCTGCTTATCGGCACCCACACGCCTCGTGGCCCTCCGACCAAAATCAGCGATGGCAACGGCCTCTTCGGGCTGCGCGAGTACCGCCCACCGTTTGTCCCCCAGCCAGACAGCCTCAGCTATCTCGCCATACGAGGTGAGCAGCGTGTCTCCGGCAGCGGTGACCTCGACAATTTCTGCGTCCCGATCTGAATCGTCGCAGGCGAAGAGCAGCCCTGCGACGAGCAGGATTGTTCCTGGATTGTGTGTCCGGCGCATGCCAGAAAGGTAATGGCAGTCAGGCGGTCGACTTGCGATAACGGCGCACGGCGAGGGTCAGCACCGCAACACCTGCGATGCCCAGCCCGAAGATCGGTGGAGCCACTGTTTCGAGCCCGGCGCCTTTGACCAGCACGGAGCGCATGATAAACACGAAGTGCTTTACCGGATTGGCCTGAGCTACGGCTTGAGCCCAGTCGGGCATGGAATCGATCGGAGTGAACAAACCGCCCATCAGGAGAAAAATGAGAATGACGAAGAACGCAACGAACATGGCTTGCTGTTGAGTCCGCGTGATGGTGGATATCCAGAGGCCCAGGCCGAGCACCACGATGAGGTAGACCATCAGCGCCAGGTAGACCAGCAGCAGATTGCCCCGCATCGGGATGCCGAACACCAGCCTACCGTTGATCAATCCGATGCTGAAGATGATCAACGACAGCAGCCTGAACGGGATCAGCTTGCCAGCGATGAATTGAATCTTGGTCATTGGGGTGACGTTGAGCTGCTCCAGTGTGCCGAGCTCGTACTCTCGGGTGATGTTCTGCGCTGTGAGCAGCAGACCAATGATGGTGGTGAGAGCCACCATGAGCGCCGGCACCATGTAATGCTTGTAGTTCCGTGTCGGATTGAACCAGCGCTGGGTTCGGAGGTCGAGTGGAGCCTGTTCAACAGCCCGGCTCGACTTGGGCGGTGCAGCCGGGAGCGTCCGGTTGAGCTCCCGTGCATAATCAGCCAGGATGGCGTTGACGCTGGACTGCGTGATGCCGGCCGCCGAGCCCTCCTCGGCATTCAGGATCAGCTGCACGGTCGCGCGGCGCTGCTGCACCAGATCTTCCTCGAAGCGGCGCGGGATGTGGAGCACTGCGGTGACTTCACGATCAAGCAACGATTCCTCGACCGACCGAGCGGTGGGCGCCCGGCGCACTACGTCGAACTGCCGACCTCCTTCCAGCCGGTGCACCAGGGCCATCGAGATGGTGGAGCGATCCTCATCCACCACCAGCATGCGAGTCTGTTTGAGATCAAAAGTGGCCGCGTTGGCGAGTACCAGGAGCTGCACCACCGGTATCATAAAGATCTGCGCCACGGTGGTATGATCGCGGAAGATCTGGAGAAATTCCTTCCGAACCAGAAAAAAGACGGTGCGCACGAGGTCACCCGAGCCGGATTGCCAACTTGCGTGATCCCACGGCCAGGAAGAGCACCGTCATTCCGACCAGCACGAGGGTCTCCTCCCAAAGCGTCGCAAGACCGGCTCCCTTGATCATGATGCCGCGAACGACCTGAAGAAACCAGCGTGCCGGCACCGCGTGTGAAATCACCTGGAGCCAGCCAGGTAAGGACTCCAGCGGGAAGATGAAGCCGGAGAGCAGCATGGTTGGCATCATCAGTCCTGCGAGAGCAAAGATCATTGCCGTTCGCTGAGTCGGCGCCCGGGTGGAGATGACAATGCCGAGCGCAAGCGCCGTGATGATATACAGCCCACACTCCAGTAGCAGGAGCGCCAGGCTGCCGCGCAGGGGAACCCCAAAGACCGTCCGGGCGGCGACCAGAACCAGGACCACGCTGAGGAAGCCGAGCACGATGTACGGCATCACCTTTCCGGCTACAATAGCAGCCGGTCGGATAGGTGAAACCAGCAACATCTCCATCGTGCCCGTCTCCTTTTCCCGGGTAATCGAGATGGCCGTCAT
>DATADG010000048.1:0-8586 GCA_036258655.1 Gemmatimonadales bacterium
ACCTTGGGCGTGTCGCCGGCAAGCAGTTTGGCCTTGGACTTCCCGAAGGCGAATGCCCGACTGCCGCCGGCCTGAAGCTGACGTAACAGGAAAAACCACAGTCCCAAGATCACGATCCAGGGAAGCGCGGCGATGATGATCGCAGTGATGCCGCCCTTGGGCTCCTTGGCCAGGATCGGCACGTTGGCGTCTTCCAGCCGCTTGATGAACGCCTCGCTGTTGGCCACGGGCAGCAGAACCTGGAAACTTTTAGCGCTGCGGCCATCCTGAGTCACCGGACTCCGGAAGTCGCCTTCGAGCCGCTTGCCATCGTACACTTCAACCCGCGCGATGTTCCCCTGATCCAGCTGCCGGCTGAACTCAGTGTAGGAGAACTCCTGAGTGGGGTTCCGCTGGCGGCTCATCATCTGAAACAGCGCAAGCGCCAGCAGCCCGACCAGCAGCCACAGGGCCAGGTTCTTACTCAGGTTCCCCCAGTTGGTCCGAGGGGGGCGATTGGGAAGTCGATCTGCCATTTATTCCAAGTCCGCGATAAACGGGAGGTGACGAAAGTTCTCGGCATGGTCGAGACCATAGCCCACCAGAAACGCCGGCGGAGCCCGAAATCCGACGAACCGAAGCTCCGGGCGTGGCTCAGGAGCCAACTGCTTGTCGAGAAGCGCGCAGATGGCCAGGCTCTGGGGCCGCCGCTCGCCCAGCAGACCCATCAGGCGCTGAAGCGTTTTCCCCGTATCAATAATATCCTCGACCAGCAGGATATGTTTCCCCTCCAGCCGAGTCTCCGGATCGTAGAGCAGCCTCACCGTACCGCTGGAAACCTTGCCGTCTCCATATGAGCTGGCCACCAGGAAGTCTACCTGAATAGGCCGCTCGATTTTCCGGACCAGATCACTGAGGAAAATAAAACTGCCCTTCAGCAGTCCCAGCACCAGCAGCTGACCGTCGGGGTAAGCCCGCGTAATCTCAGTGGCGAGAGCCTGAACGCGGTTGGCGATAGTACGCTCGTCGAACACGATGGACTTCACCGGAAGTCCCCCAGTCCGGCGCAGCACTTCAGGCGTACTCAGCATCGACGCGCAACGCCTCCGCACCATGAGCCGGAAGCTGGGCGTCCGCTCGGCAGACTCCCGGAATCCAGATGATATCCTGACCCTGAGCCAGGACCGGCCAGGACCCTCGCCGGCTCCGAGGCACCTGGAGCTCCTGAAAGCACCGCACGACCAGACGACGCCCGGTTCCGCCGATTGGTCTAAGCCGCTCCCCGTGCGACCACGACCGAACCGTAAGGGAGTCCAGCGTGAACCACGCACTCAGGCTGCTGCGATCCTGCCACTCCGGGGCTCGCACGCGCTCCCATCGGAAATACCATCGGCCCCAGCTGCCGGTTCCCTTCTGGCCGTGAAGAGACCACGGGCGGAGCTCCGGCTCGAGGGAGTCGGCGTACAGCCGGAGTCGACCAAATGACAGCTCGGCAGTCCAGCGATTTCCGAGAGGAGCTCGGGCACCACTAACGCCGTGCTCCACCAGTCGGATCACGCGGGACACCCGCGTCGGACCCAAACGACACCCGACCCGGCGGGCGAGCGCGAGGATGATGGCTTGCTTCAGGGCCGAATCATAGTCCCCGAGGGTAGTGGCAGCAACGGAGATGCTGCTGTCGTCCGTCCGCACGTCGAGGTTCGGCAAGGCATCGAGTACCGCATCCCATGCACGTCGATCACCGGCGGCCTGCGCAGCCAACCGCTCGAGATTGAACGAGACCCGCGGCACTCGGGCATTCAGAGATGGAAGCAGCTCGGTGCGGATCCAGGACCGAAGATGGCGAGGATCAGCATTGGCCGGATCGAGCCAGCTATCCCGACCCACTTCGCGCAGATATTGCGCCAGCTCCGCCCGGCGGAACGGCAGCAGCGGCCGAATGAGGCGTCCCTGCACGGGAGCGATGCCGGACAGCCCGGCAGGCCCGGAACCGGCAAGGACTCGCATCAGCACGGTCTCGATCTGGTCATCTCGATGATGGGCGGTGCAGATGATGTCTGCTCCTGTCCGAACCCGGGTGGACTCGAGCCATTCGTAGCGCCTGGCCCGAGCAAGTGTCTCACCGGCGTCCGGGCCGAGCCTGATGGATCCAATCTGGAACGGCAGCTTGTAGGAGGTGGCCAGCGCTTCCACCTGAAGTGCAACCTGAGCGGCCGCGGGGTGGATTCCATGATTCAGATGCGCGACGACGAGATCGAGCCCGTGCACGTCACGGCTGCGGACCATCAGCTCGAGCAGAGCTACCGAGTCGGGTCCTCCGGAAACGGCCAGCAGGGCACGACCCGGCGGCAGGTCAAGGCCGCGAATGTGCTCCCGAAAACGCTCCAGTAACGACATACGTTGAAAGCTAAGCACCCTCGTGGACATTCGGGCCTCAGCAGTTATGTTGGGAGTCCCCCTACGTAGCTGTTGCCGCTCTTCCACAGCTGTAGCAGGTCACCACCCTCCCTTTAGGCACATTGTGCGGCTTGACCGCCCCAATGCGGCGTTGCGGACGGCCCGTGGCCTGGCGTGGATTGTGAGCGGGTCCAGCGATCCACCGTGGCGGAGCTCCCCCTCACGCCACGAGGTGCCCTGGAGGGCCGCGATGTCGTCTGCTTTCCCCTTTGGACCCCGCACACGGACGTTCCTCCTGTGGGCCGCGCCTCTGAGTGTGTTGGGCTGTGGGGGAGGTGGCACTGACGTAGTACTCCCTGCCCTGAGTGTCTCAACTAGTACCCAGGGAGTCGAGCCCGACCCGGATGGGTACAACCTTTCTATCGATGGCTCGCAGAATCAGCCGGTCGGCGTTTCCGCGACGGTGATCGTGGAGCGTTTGCCGGACGGGGAACACGTTCTGGAGCTGGGGGGATTAGCCGCCAACTGCTCCGCGGGAGAAAATCCGCGGACCGTCAGCACCCGAGCAGGGGCCACGGCAACAGCGACCTTTGCGGTAACGTGCACTGCAACGAGCGGCTCAGTTGAAGTTGCCACTGTCACAACAGGTGGCGGTTCTGACCCGGACGGCTTCCTGCTGACTCTTGATGGAGCAGAACGCGGCCAGATCGGCACGAGCGCTACGCTGAGTGTTGCCGGAGTGAGTCCTGGTCTGCACAGCCTAGGTCTCAGTGGCTTGGCCGGAAACTGTCAGGTAGCAGGTGAAAATCCCCGGGAGATTACGGTTGTTGCCGGACAGACCCTTCAGGTCCCGTTCAGCGTCACCTGCGTGCCGGCTGGGCCCGGCACGGGAACAATCGAAATTACGACCAGCACCACTGGATCGGATCTAGATCCCGATGGGTATAGCGTATCGGTCGACGGGGCCGCAGGTCAGCCACTCGGCCCAAACGCCAGGCTTACAGTATCAAACGTCCCCAGCGGCGCCCATCGGGTCGACCTCCTCGGGATCGCGGCCAACTGCAGCCTTAGCGTTCCGAATCCCCGCCGAGTGACCGTCACCGCGGGCAGCAGCGTCACGGTAGCATTTGCCGTCAACTGTGCAGCGCGTCCGCCGGAGACCGGAGCTGTTCGAGTCAGCGTTTCGACTTCAGGCGCATCACAGGATGCTGATGGCTACACGGTCAGCATGGATGGCGGCAGCGAGCAGAGCATCGCCGTTAACGGCAGCAGAACCATTCAGGGCCTCGCTCCCGGCCAGCACTCGGCGCAGCTGGGTGGAATCGCGGCGAACTGTACTGTAGCGGGTGAGAATCCCAGATCAGTGAACGTCACAGCGGGTCAGACAGCTACCGTGGACTTTTCCGTGAGCTGCGTTAGCACCACTCCGCCAGTGAATCTGCGAATCGAGCGGATGTATCTGACGCAGAGCACACAGCGGCTCACGGGGGACGTTCCGCTGGTCCAGGGGAGAGATGGTTTCCTCCGAGTCTTTGTTACCGCCAGTGGCTCGAATGCCGCTCGTCCGGATGTACGGGTTCGACTATACCAGAATGGAAGCCTGAGCCGCACCTTCACCATCACAGCGGACCGAAGCTCCACTCCGACGTCGGTCCAGGAAGAGACCCTCGGCGATAGCTGGAATCTCAACATTCCCGGCTCACTCATCACGACCAGGACGAGCATCGTCGCCGATGTCGACCCGGGAAACGAGCTGACGGAAACCAACGAATCGGACAACAGCTATCCCGTGTCGGGCTCGCCTCAAGCCCTGCAGGTTCAGGGGGTTCCACACGCGACGATTCGCTTCGTCCCGATCCTGCAGACCTCAAACGGGCTTCAGGCGAGCGTTGGTGATCCGGGACAGCTGGTAGAGCTGGTTCGCCGGATGTACCCGCTCAACGGCCTGACCACAGAAGTGCGAAGTGTCTTCTCGGTTGCAGGACCCTTACAGCCCTCGGATCAGAACGGACAATGGGGACAGATCCTCAGTGATGTTGAAGCGCTTCGAGTCATGGAAGCCCCTGACCGGACCTACTATGGGCTGGTGCGGCTCGACTATGACAACGGCATTGTGGGAAACGGCTTCGTCGCCGCTCCTTCAGCCATAGGTACAGACAATCCTGGCGATGCCCGGCGGATCTTGGCCCATGAGTTGGGTCATACCTGGGGTGAGCTCCACACACCATGCGGCGAACCGCCCGGAGTAGATCCGCAGTTCCCCTACCGTTCGGGAAACATCGGGGTCTACGGCTACGATGCTGGAACGCGCACGCTCAAGCTCCCCTCCATACCCGACGTCATGGGCTATTGCGAGAACCCATGGGTCAGTGACTACGTATACGAACGAGTAATGAGCTACCGCCGGTCGAACCCGTTGACCCCTCCTGCGAGCAGTCTGTCCCAGCCCTGCATGCTTGTGTGGGGTCGAATCGTCAACGGTATTGCGGTGCTTGAACCCACTTTCCAGATCGTCGCACGGCCGCATCTACCAAAAACTCCGGGCCCTTATACGCTGGAGGCTCGAGCGTTGGACGGTACTTCGCTCTTCTCCTTCTCCTTCAACGCCATTGCAACCGGCAACGACCCTGACGGCAGCAAGCACTTTGCATTCGCAGTGCCCCTGGACGTACGCCGCGCCTCGCAGCTCAGCAGCGTTCGTTTGTCCGGACCGGGTGCTCAAATGACGGCGCTGGCACGCTCAGGTGCGGCGCCCACGAGCGTGTCGCCTGATGAGATCATTCTCAAGCGCGACCCGGGAGGGGTAAGCCTGACCTGGAACTCGTATGCTCATCCGATGGTGATTGTGCGGGATCCCCACACCCGAGAAGTTCTGTCTTTTGCGCGCGGAGGCCGCGCCCGGGTGTGGAGCCAACAGACGGAACTGGAGCTGGAGCTGTCCGACGGTGTCCGAAGTCAGGCCATCCGGCGAGCGATCAGCCGCTGATAGGCCGAGAGTTGGGTCGGTTTCTTGGCCCCACCATGATCAGCGTCAGCAGCAGGCGTCCCACTCTCCTTGGGCGCACGGTTCGAATGCCAGACTCGGCTCTTGCCGCCAGCAATCTCCTCCATGGTGCGGCCGGTGGCTACCGAAGTCTGATGCTCGGCCGTGACATCAGACCCCGCTGCCGCGTACTCGTCGCGGTGCTTGATGAGAAGCCACTGTGACCTGCCCTTCTCATCCCGCCTGGTACGCACCAGCACCCACGAGCCGCGCAGCCGTTTACCGTGCAGCACGAACTTGAAATCGCCTTTGGCGTAGCCCCGGCGTAAGCCGTCCAGTGGATCCGGATCTGTGCCGCCATAGGTGTAGGTGCCGCGGTCCCACAGCATCACGGTCCCACCGCCGTATTCACCCTTGGGAATGGTTCCTTCGAAGGTGTTGTATTCGATCGGATGATCCTCCACCTCCATTGCCAGCCGCTTGACGGACGGATCGAGGCTGGGGCCCTTCGGAACTGCCCAGCTCTTCATCACACCGTCCAGCTCGAGCCGCAGGTCATAGTGCAGGTGACTCGCCGCATGCTTCTGGATCACGAAGGCAAGCTTCTGCCGCGAGCGCGCGGTTCCGCCCTTCGGCTCCGCCGTTCGGGTAAAGTCCCGCTTGCGCCGGTACTCGGCCAGTTTCGGGTCTGCGGCTGCAGCCGCCCTGGGCGGCGCGGCGGCCTTCGTCCTGCTGCTACGCTTCGTGCTGGACGCCTTCTTCGCCATTGGCATCTCTCATGATGTGAATCTCACGATGACCGCTTTCTCGCCACGCGCTTGGCATGCCTCGAGAGCGACCTGCGCGAGGCAGCCGATCTGCCCTCCCGCTTGAGTCTCTTCGTCATGGCCTTGCTGCGCTTCCGAGATGGCCGGCTGGGCTTGCGTCTTCCCTGCCCGACCTCGTAATCCCGCTGGGCCGAACGTCGAGTGCTCTTCTTTGCTTGCCCACGCTTGGGAGGCTTGAGCGGCACTCCGGCGCGACGAGCTTTCGACAACCCGATTGCAATCGCCTGCTCGGGCGAGCGCGCGCCGTGTTTGCCGCGACGGATGTGCTCCATCTCTTCGCGGACGAACTCCCCCGCCGCAGTCGAGGGGCTCTTCCCGGCTTGGAGGTCTTCGCGAGCTTTCTTGACAGTGGTCTTCCAGGGCATACGGCTCACCTCCTGCCTGTACCGTTGCCTCGGCCGCCGATCAGCGCAGTGCCGGAAATCACCACGGAGCCGGCATGGGTGCCAGCACAACTCGCTAGCGGCTGGGACTCTTCGGAGGTGCAGCATCGGAAGATCGCCGCGGCGCTAATCTCGGCGGCCGGTGACCTCTTCGTACGGAGCCTGCCACCGGCGCATACGCCAGCTCCCGCCCTTCCTCGGCGGCCCGCAGCAGCAGCGCACCCCGACTCATATCACCACGCCCCACGAACTCCACGGGAAAGAGCAGTCGCTCGCCCATGACGTCCAGCAGCACGTCGACGTACTTCCCTGTTGCCACGCTACCGAGGAGCACGATCTCCAGTTTTGGAATCTGCTGCAGCCGTGAGAGATCACGATGAAGAGCGTCGCGGTACTCGGTGTCATGGACCCCGATGTCGACGGCTCCGAAGGCGAGCAAATCCGCTGGGCGCACTGGGAGATCCGCGGTGACGAGACCGCGGTTCGTGGTAATGACCTGCACTCCCGCGTAGCCCCGGGGAGGGTGGGCGAATCTGGCCGCGTAGGTCAGTTTGCCGCGGAAATAGAGGCCGCTGAGAAAAGTGAACGCTTCACCAATCGTGAGACCGGCCGAGCGGAAACGCTGGGCGAGCGGGAAGGTGGCGCGCTCGTTGAGCAGAATGGCGGCTCGTTTGCCGCCGCAGTGCGCCGGCGAGAGGAGAAAAATCCGAGGTGCTGTCATTCCAGCTCACGTTGACTGCCTCGCACGATCCCGGTAGCGAAGCCGGTCGTTAGCCCTCCGACCCCTGGCCTTGGCGGGCAGACCCAGCAACGGAGTAAGAACTCGATGAAGCGTCTCCGTGGTGAACGGCTTCTCCAGGAAAGGTAGCTCGGGGTAGGCTGCAACGAGCTCGGCAATCTCGCCGACTGGATAGGCGGACATGAGGACAATGGGGAGTCGTGGGTGGAGGTCCCGGGCACGCTCTGACAACTCCCCCCCGTCCATATACGGCATAATGACATCGGTAAGGATGAGACGAATCTCCCCCGGATGTTGTTGGATGTAGCGCAACGCTTCGCGTCCGTCCCGGGCGGTGCGCGCCTGGTACCCCAGTGCCCGAACCATACGGCAGGTGGTGGAGCGCGGCGTTTCCTCATCGTCGACTATAAGAACGGTGGGATCGGCGGAGAAGCGCGACCGTCGGTCTCCTCGGGCAGACATGGGGGCTCCCGGCAGTGGCACACTGCCCGTAGCCCTCCCCACGAGGAGGGGGTTGAATTAGATGCCGCTTGCCAAGGGTCGCGGCTTACAGCTTACATGAACTAAGACGTTCAAATCAGGATATCGCAAGGGGTACTGCTTTTCTTATGTCACACATTGTCTTGCTGGGCGATTCGATCTTCGATAACGGGGCGTACACCAGTGGTGGTCCCGACGTTGTCACGCAACTCCGCCGGATGCTGCCTGGCGGGTGGGCCGCCACTCTCCGCGCGCTAGATGGCGCGAGGACCAGCGATGTCGTGCGGCAGGTCGCGAGTCTCCCGCCTGACACCAGTCACCTGGTGCTGAGCGTCGGAGGGAACGACGCCCTGTCCCATGGCGATCTGCTGGATCAACGGGGCGTGTCGGCCGCCGAGGTATTTGAACGGCTCGCCGATGCTGCCGGGGAGTTCGAGAGCCGTTACCGCAGGCTGGTGGACCAGCTGCTGGTACGAAGACTGCCCCTGGTGGTCTGCACCATATACAACGGCAGCTTTCCCGATCCCACCTTTCAGCGGATCGCCTCCACTGCGCTCTGCCCATTTAACGACGCGATTCTGAGAGTCGCATTCAGGCGAGGGCTTACGATCATCGACCTTCGGCCGATCTGCTGCGACCCTGCAGACTATGCCAATCCGATCGAGCCCTCCTCAATGGGCGGCGCCAAGATCGCGCTAGCCATAGCGCAATCGGTTGGTGCCGCCCCTGCGCTGGCGAGGGGACCTTCAATTATCGACACCGTACCGGACCTGAGAACTCAGTTTTTGTAAGGATCGA
>DATADG010000049.1:0-7015 GCA_036258655.1 Gemmatimonadales bacterium
ATCGAGTTACTGGCCGCCAGTGTGGTGGAGCACTCACTCAAGTCCGAGCGGGAGAAGGCGCTGGCTCCCACCGCCGAGTTCGATGAAGCCATGGAAGCGCTGTCCGGGGCCGCCCAGGCATGCTACCGCCGGCTGATCGACCACCCTGATCTCCTGGCGTATTACCAGGCTGCGAGTCCTCTGGAGGAGCTGGCGATGCTGAACCTCGGCTCCCGGCCAGCGCGTCGTTTCGGCGCACGGTCGCTGAGTGATCTCCGCGCGATCCCCTGGGTTTTCGCCTGGTCGCAGAACCGCCATTTCGTGCCTGGATGGTACGGCGTAGGCAGCGGGCTGCTCACGTTCATTGAGGTGCGGGGCCAACGTGGAACAGCCCTGCTCGATCGGATGTTCAGGGACTCCCGCCTCTTTCGCCTGATCATCGATGAGGTGGAGAAAACTTTGACCTATGTGGACCTGGATATCGCCCGGGAATATGCTGAGCTGGTGCCGGATCCCTCCGTGCGTGCCAACATTCTCGCCATGGTTGAAGAGGAATACCAGCGCACCATGGAGGCAGTGCTCAGAGTCAGTGGTGGGCGGGAGCTGGTCGAGCGCTTCCCCCGCTTCCGCCGCCGGCTGGCCCGCCGGCTCCCCACAATCAATCAGGTGAGCCGCCAGCAGATCGAGCTGCTGCGCCGGTTCCGCGCCTCGGGAGGAGATAAGACGCAGGAAGAACTGCTGTCAGCCCTGCTCTTGTCGATCAACACGATTGCGGCCGGCTTCGGAGCGACCGGGTAGAAAAGACTTACGCCCTTGCTCCTCTCCTCTTCCTCTCCACCTCGACCCGCAGCTGTCCACACGCGGCGTTAATGTCGAGTCCCCGACTTCGCCGCACGACTGCTTCGATTCCCTGATGCCGCAGCCGGTCGGCAAAGCTGCGGATCCTCGATGCTGTCGTGGGCCTCAGGTCCGGCGCACCGCCCGGATGCAGTGGAAGGATGTTGACCAGTGCTCCCATGCGCCTGGCGTGGCGGGCGAGGTTGTCCGCATCGGCATCGCTGTCGTTCACACCGGCTATCATGACGTACTCGAAAGTGATGCGCTTCTTGAACGCCTCTGCCGCTTTCAAAACCGACTCGAGATCGTACTTCTTCTCGATCGGCATGATGCCGATCCGCTGAGATGTGGTGGGCGCGTGAAGCGAGATCGCCAGCCGGAACTGCTCCGGCCTTTTGGCAAACTCGGCCATGCCCGGGAGAATTCCCACTGTCGACACGGTGATATGGCGGGCCCCGATGCCGAACCCCTTTGGACTGTTCAAGACTGTGAGGGCGGTATCCACCGCCGGCCAGTTGAGGAGCGGCTCACCCATCCCCATGAACACAATGTTGGTGGGCTTGTCGGCTGGAGTCCGGAGAATCACCTCACGTACCTGTCCGGCTATCTCAAAGGCGCTCAGGTTGCGCCGAAAACCCATTCGCCCCGTGGCGCAGAAGGTGCAGCCCAGCGCGCAACCTGCCTGCGACGAGATGCATAACGTGCGTCGAGTGCCCGTAGGGATGAGCACGCTTTCAATCGCCTCGGCGTCGTGCAGTCTCCAGAGGTACTTCCGGGTCCCGTCTTCGGATTGCTGAATCGTGTCCGCCACCAGGCTCTGGAGCGGGAACGCTTCCTGCAGTTCGGTTCGCAGGGTGGCCGGCAGATCGGTCGCCTCGGTCCAGCTTCGAACCGGAGCCTCCCAGAGGCGGCGGTGAATCTGCCCGACTCGATAAGCCGGCAGCCCGCGCTCAGCCACCCAGTTCCGCAGCAGCGTCTCCGCGAGTGATGGTGACAGGTCGAGCAGGTTGCGTGACGGCTGAGGCGCCGGATTCGGATTGGCCATGCTGAAGAATACCACAATGACCCGGCCTCGGTGTTTGGGGCCTAAACTCAACGGTGGTAACGCATTGCTGCACTTCGTCGCGCCGTTTAGGTTTGATGCCATGCCAGCCCTGATGAAGTCGTGCTCCTGAGTGAGCTACTCACGCCGGATCGGGTGGTCCTCCCCGTCGTGGCGCGCGACAAGAAATCCGTCATCGCCGAACTGACCCGCCACTTGACCGCCAAATCCGGGGGAGACTTTGAGTCTGTGCTCAGGGCAGTTGAGGAACGGGAGGAGGGTGGCAGTACCGGCTTCGGCTTTGGTGTGGCGATTCCACACGCCCGATCGTCAGCGGTTACAGAGCTCACGCTTGTCTGTGGACTGAGCCCCGAACCGGTCCCGTACGATTCCATCGACGGGGAGACGGTGCGGCTCTTTTTTCTGATCGTGGGTCCCGAAGCGTCTGCGGGGCAGCATGTCAAGCTCCTGAGCCGGATCGCGCGGCTGGTCCGCCGGGAGAATGTTCGCGAGCAGCTCTGCGAGGCAGGGAGCCCAGAGGAGTTCTACACGGCGCTGGTCGATGCAGAGGCCCACGCCTGATGGGCAGCGCGACTGCGCTCCGGACTCACCGTGGTGGCGCTCTGACACGCGAACAGCTCGGTCAGGAGGTCAGGCTCGGGGGGTGGGTTCACCGGAGGCGTGACCTGGGTGGACTGGTGTTTGTCGATCTGCGGGATCGGGACGGCCTGGTTCAGTTGTCGTTCAACCCGGAGTGGACGCCTCCCGAAGTGATGGAGCGCGCCGCAAGTCTCGGCGCTGAAACCGTGGTGCTGGTGAAGGGAACCGTCGCGCTCCGGCCGGAGCCCTCCCGGGATCAGCAGCTTGTCTCCCGCGAAGTCGAGGTCCACGCAACTGGCTTGGAGGTGGTCGGCCCGGCGCAGACACCTGCAATACCGGTGGCGCGGAAGGAAAAGGAGGAGTTGCCGGCGGAGGAGTTGCGCCTTCGGCACCGCGTTCTGGACCTACGACGGCCAGAGCTCCACCGCAATCTGATCCTGCGCCATCGACTGATGCAGGCGACCCGGCGCTATTTCGACCAGCACGGGTTTCTGGAGATCGAGACCCCGATCCTCACCAAGCCGACACCGGAAGGCGCACGCGACTATCTGGTCCCCAGCCGGGTGCACCCGGGTGAGTTCTTTGCGCTGCCGCAATCGCCTCAGCTGTACAAGCAGCTCCTCATGATGGCAGGGCTGGACCGGTACTTTCAGATCGCCCGGTGCTTTCGGGACGAAGACCTCCGTGCCGATCGCCAGCCGGAGTTCACGCAGATTGACATCGAGGCGTCGTTCATCGGGCTGGAAGACGTGCTCTCGTTCGGCGAGGGCTTGGTGCAGACGCTCTGGGGTGAGGGCGGGCATCGACTCGAGCTACCGATTCAGCGAATGCGGCACGCAGACGCGCTGGAGAAGTACGGCACCGACAAGCCGGACCTTCGCTACGGGCTGGAGATTTTCGACGCGACCCAGGCATTCGTGAATGCCGACTTCGTGGTCACGCGGAAGGCCATTGAATCCGGTGGCCGGGTTCGTGGGATTAGGGTACCGGGGGGCGCTTCATTCAGCAGGAAGCAGCTGGATGAGATCGAGGCCGCCGCAAAGTCGCTGGGGGCCGCCGGTCTGCTTCGGCTCAAGCTGGCGAGCGGCAGCCTGGAAGGCCCCGCGGCCAAGTATCTCTCGCGCGAGGAGCCGGCGCGCCTCGGATTGGCTGAGGGGGACTTACTCCTGCTCGTTGCCGGACCCGATCACATCTCCAGCCCCGCTCTGGACCGAGTACGGTCGGAGGTCGCCCAACGTCTCGATCTTATTCCCGAAAACGAGAATCGTTTCGTCTGGATCGTCGATTTTCCGCTTTTCCAGCGAGATCCGGCGATAGGGGTGCTTCACTCGGTCAATCACCCGTTCACGGCTCCGCACCCGGATGACGTTCACCTGCTCGAATCCGCGCCTGAGGCAGTCCGGGCTCTGGCCTATGATATGGTGTTGAATGGGACCGAGCTGGGTGGAGGAAGCCTGAGGATTGCCGATCCTTCTCTGCAGCGCCGGGTACTTGCTCTCTTGGGGATCCCGGAGGAGGAGGCGGAGCGGCGGTTTGGATTTCTGCTCGAGGGGCTCCGGGCCGGCGCCCCACCGCATGGTGGGTTTGCCTTCGGTTTGGACCGCATCGTGATGCTGCTGGCGGGGGCGGACTCGTTGCGGGACGTGATTGCGTTTCCGAAGACCACGGCCCAACGGGCACTCTTCGAGGGCGCTCCGAGCGCCGTGGACGGCGCAGATCTCGAGGCACTTCACTTGGAGGTGAAAGAGGTAAGTGGCAAGCGGTAAGTGGTGAGCGGAGAGGTGACGCCTGAGATGCCCACTTCCCGCTTACCGTGCACCGCTCACCGCTTACCTTGAAGAACATGGCCGACGACATCCAAACCAAAATGTCCGCCGAGGGGGCGGACCCGCTGCTATTTGCCGGCGTTAATGACAGCAACTTGCTGGAGCTGCAGCGCGCGCTCGGTGTGCGAGTCTCCTTCCGAGGCGAGGCTGTGACCTTGTCCGGCACACCGGACCAGATTGAGCGCGCCGGCCCAGTGATCCAGGGGTTGCTGGACCTGGCCCGCATGGGAGAGCCGGTCACCCCGGACGATGTTTCCCGGCTCGCTGCCGAAGGATCCACCGGCGAGCTCCCGGCCCAGGCCAGCGATGGCAAGATCGTCCTACCCGGCCTCCGGCGCGCGATTGTACCCAAGACTCAGGGTCAACGCGACTATCTCCAGGCGATCAGCAATCATGATATCGTCGTTGGGATTGGACCGGCCGGCACCGGGAAGACCTACCTAGCGGTGGCCAAGGCGGTCGAGGCTCTGGCCCGTAAGCGGGTCAAGCGAATCATTCTCGCCCGGCCCGCGGTCGAAGCCGGCGAGTCGCTTGGCTTTCTCCCCGGAGATCTGCAGGCGAAAGTCGATCCGTACCTCCGCCCGTTATACGACGCGCTGGAGGATATGATGCCTCACGATCGGGTGCAGCGCGCCCTGGAGACGCGCACGATCGAGATCGCTCCCCTGGCATACATGCGCGGGCGGACCCTGGCCGACGCCTTCATCATTCTCGACGAGGCGCAGAACGCCACCGGCGCGCAGATGAAGATGTTTCTTACCCGCCTCGGTGTGAACAGCAAAACGGTGGTAACCGGAGACAAGACCCAAATCGATCTGCCGCAGCGGGAGGACTCCGGCCTGATTCAGGTCGAGCGGGTGCTCCCCGGGATCGAGGGGATCGCGTTCTGTTATCTGCACGAATCGGATGTGGTTCGTCATCGGCTGGTCCGCGAAATCATCAAGGCGTACGCGGAGGATCAGAGCGGTTGATGGCTCGACGGTCGAGCGCGCGAGTCTGGGATACAGTGCTGGGTGAGGCGTCCTTCCGGGAGCGGGTCCGCTATCACCTGGTGCGCTGGGCGCCGCTGCTCGGTGTAGCCTTCGTGACCTATCTCGCATTCCCGCCGCATATCGGCGTGGGGATCCCGGTCCCGGCAATCGGACAGAGTGCTACGCGCTCGGTGGTGGCGCCCTTTTCGTTTGAGGTGCTCAAGTCCCCGGCAGAAATCGCTCGGGAAGGTGAGTCTCGCGCGCTCACAGCCCAGCCGGTCTACCGTTTCAGTCCTTCGGCCTACGACTCGTCTCTCGCAGCGGCCCGCGGATTCTTTGCCGACCTGGAACAGGCCGCCGAGGCCGGTGGGCCGGATTCTGTCGCGGCGGTGGTAGGCTCCCGGCTGCGCCTTGGCCCTGAGGAGACCGAGTTTCTCACCGACTCCACCAGCCGCCGCCAGATTCACGAGGTGTTCACCCATTTTCTGGCCGAGGCACTGTCCCGCGGCGTGGCCGACGCCGGACTGATTCGGGGAGAAGTCAGTCCGGTCATCGCGCTCCGCCGTGGCGAGACTGAGCGGATTGTTCGCCGCGACTCGGTGCTGACGTTCGCCGACTTGATGGAGCAGGCTGAGGCCGCAGGTATCAATCTTCCCACCGCGGTAGGGCAGCGCACACTCCGCAGGCTGGTCGGTGAGTTCTACCACCCCACCATTGTGCTCGATCCGCTGGTCACGACGGCCCGGCGCGAGCAGCTGCGCGGAAGCGTGGATCCGGTGAAATACTCGGTCCGTACCGGCGAGCGGATCGTGCGAACCGGCGAGCCGATCACCGAGGAGATTCACGCCAAGTTGGAGACGCTGCTCGACGAGCATCGTCGCCGAGGTACTGGAGGGTTGGCCATTCGGAGCGGCGCCGGTGCGCTGCTCTTCAACGCGCTGGTGCTCAGCGGCTTTTGGCTGCTCATCGCGTTCTATCGCCGCGAGAGCTACGCCCATCTGCGAGAGATGGTTTTCTTCGGCGCGTTGTTTGCGCTGGTGGTGCTGCTCACGGCCGCCCTGGCCAACTTCATCCCGGGCCGGCCCGAGCTGGTGCCCATCCCGTTCGTGGCCATTCTCATGACCATGTTGTACAACGGTTGGGTGGGGGTATTTGCGGCCGTCACGCTGTCAATCCTGCTCGATGGTCAATGGCCCCTCCGCGAAAGCTACGTGCTGTTTTTCGGTCTCGTCGGGGGTGTAGCTGGCGCGGTAGGCATCAGGGTGGTACGCCGGCGCCGTCATCTCTACCTCACCATCGGGGTCGTGGCAGGTGCCGGCATTCTCGCCACGATTGCAGTTGGACTGGTTCAGGGCTGGAGCACGAGCACCATTATTGGCAGCTCCCTGCTCGACCTCGTAATTGCGCTCGCCAGCGCTGCCCTCGCCATGATCGTCATGCCGGTGGCCGAGTCCGCCACCCGGATCACGACCGACCTGACGCTGCTTGAGCTCTCCGACCTGGGACGGCCGCTGCTCCGGCGGCTTGCGCTGGAAGCGCCAGGAACCTGGGCGCACAGCCTGGCCATGGCCAATCTCTGCGAGTCGGCGTGCAATATCATCGGGGCAAACGGCTTATTGGCGCGGGTGGGGTGCTACTATCACGATATCGGCAAGCTCGCAAACCCCGGTCATTTCATGGAGAATCAGGGCGGGGCAGCGAACCCGCACGACCAGTTGAGCCCGAGAGAGTCGGCCAAGATCATCCAGAGCCATGTGGCC
>DATADG010000050.1:0-3833 GCA_036258655.1 Gemmatimonadales bacterium
GCCAACGCGATGGTGCTGATCCGTGGCCCCGGAGAAAAGCTGGGTGTAGACCTCCAGGGTCTTGATTCGGGGATAGGTGCCCAGGTCCTTGGCGAAGAAATGAGGTTCCTTGAGCTCCGGCATGAAGACGTGGGGATGCAGTCGAAGATATTCGTACAGCGCAGTCGTACCGCACTTCGGTGCGCCCACGATAAAGAAGTTTGGTTTCTTTGCTGCCAGGCTCATCGGCGCTTTCCATCCATTGTCGCGAACATGCCACAGTGTTGTGATGTGGCGGCGCTGACTCCGCCAGGGCTGTGCAGCTGATCAGCTGCGGAAGCGTTTCATAGGGCCAAACTGGTGAACAACCCCTTGGTGCACCATCGCTTCAGGCCCTGCCCGGGGCATGGTTCGTGCCTACCGTCGACCGTCGCCCATAGCCTACTTTAGGAGCAGGTCGCGATATGCCAAACGGTGCTTTCACAGTAAACCCACGTCACCCGGGGAGCCATAGCAGCGTGTCACGCGAGGTGCGATCGCCCAAGACGACGGGGCGTATCAGGTATGTGTGCATGCCAGGAAGTCCGTATACCGGGTCCACTCTGCTGGGGCTGCTGCTCGATGACCACCCGGCCTGTGCTTCCATTGGTGCGGCAACTGGGTTGATTCGGCGAGCTGACCTCTCGACGTATCGCTGTTCCTGTGGAGCGCTGTTCCGTGAGTGCAGGTTCTGGAATGCGGTCGCGGATCGGACCCGGGCACTCGGCTATCCGGTGGATGTGTTCAAAACCGATTTCTGGAACACCCATCTGCGGCTCTCCCACAACCGCATCATCAACGCGCTCCTCGTGCGGTCGCTCGGTTCGGAGCGCTTGACTGAAATTCGGGATCTGCTGGTCGGGAATCTCGGTTCCGTTCGGCGGGAGATTGCTGCCGCCGGTTGGAACACGTGGAGTCTTGCCACCGCCGTTCTCGAGCAGACCGGGAAAACCGTCTTCGTCGACAGTGCTCGGGATCACCAGCGGCCCAAATACCTTGCCATGCATCCGATGCTGGATGTCAAGGTCATTCATCTGATTCGCGATCCCCGGGGCAATACCGCGAGCATCATGAAGCACACCGGTCTGGATGTAGCCACCGCCGCGCGGCGCTGGACGCGCTATAACAAGGAGGCCGCCAGAGTCCGCCGGTACCTGCCTGCGGAATCATGGATGTCGCTCCACTACGAAGATCTCTGTGCAGACCCGCACGGTGTGCTCGACCAGATTTCCGACTTCCTCGGTGTGGAACGTGCCGACATGAGCAATGACTTCCAGCGCAATGAGCACCACATCATCGGCAACTCGATGCGTCTGAAGAGACTCAGCGAGATTCGCGAAGACCGCTCATGGCAAACAAAACTGGGACATGCGGAGCTCTCCGTCATCGGCCGCATTGCGGGACCGACGAGCCGTCACCTCGGTTTCAGCTGGCCGTGAACGCCTCGATGCAGCAGTCCTGAGCTCATCCTGTCCTCTCCCTTACTCCGCTGTTCGGCGTAGGCGACAGATAATGCATTCCCTTCCGCAGATTCTCTTCTCACCGGATCAGGCTTGCGCGCGCCCCAAGGCCTGACCAAGCGGGCCCTCGGAGGGATGGTATGGACCATGAGCGGCACCGGCGTTCAGGCGCTGGTGCAGCTCCTGGTCATTATGGCGTTGGGGCGCCTGCTCACCCCCGCCGAATTCGGGCTCATGGGCGCCGCGATGGTAGTGATCGCACTTTCTCAGATCGTGTCTCAGATCGGCGTTGGCCCCGCAATCATCCAGCGGCAACAGCTCGAGCCGATTCACCTTCGCGCGGCGTTCACGCTGTCCGGTGGCCTCGGACTGCTGCTCGGGGTCCTGGTGTGGGCCTCTGCGCCGGCCCTGGCTGCGTTCTATCGTATGCCGGAGGTCGAGCCGGTCTTTCGTGCGGTGGCGTTGCTGTTCCCGATCGACGGCTTGAACACGGTCGGCAAATCCATCCTGATCCGGGAGCTGCGTTTTCGGCTCTTCGTTGCCCTGGATGTCGGCAGCTATGTCCTGGGCTACGCTTGCCTGGGCGTGCTGCTGGCATGGCAGGGCTTCGGCGTGTGGGCATTGGTAGCCGCGAATGTCGGCCAGGTCACGCTCCGTGCCTTCACCATGTATGCCGCTACCAGGCACCCGGTGCGGCCCAGTGTCAACCTTCGCGCAAGCCGTGATCTTCTGAGTTACGGGCTGGGTCATTCCCTCGGGCAGATCGGCACGGTTCTCTCACAGCAAGCAGATAACCTGGTTGTCGGAAGGTGGCTGGGTGCCGCGGCACTGGGTGTATACGGACGTGCATACAGCCTCATGGTCATGCCGGCCACCGTCTTTGGCAAAACCGTGAATCGGGTCCTGTTCCCGGTCATGGCCCAGGTGCAGGACGAGCCGGAGCGACTGGGAGCGGGCTACGAGCGTGCCCTCGCCATCGTGGCTCTGATCGCTCTTCCCGTGAGTGCGTGTCTGTGGGTTATCGCCCCGGAGTTCATCCTGGTTGTGCTCGGGCCGGCGTGGGGCGAGGTCGTACTGCCGTTTCGGCTGTTTACGATAAGCCTGCTCTTCCGCATGAGTAGCAAGATCAGCGATGCGTGTACCAAGGCGGCCGGGGCCGTGTATTCCCGCGCAGTCCTGCAGGGCATCTTTGCCGCGCTGGTCTTTCTAGGCGCCCTCATCGGCCAGCAGTGGGGTGTGGGTGGGGTGGCCGTGGCAGTCTCGATTGCGATGGGCATCAACTGGCTCGCCATGGCGGCGCTGGGTCGCTCGGTAACCGATGTGACCTGGTCTCAGTTCATCCGTGCTCAGGTCCCGGGAGCGCTGCTTGCGGTGGTGATCGGAGTTTCAGTGGCACTCACGGTGGAGACGGTGCGGGCACTGGGACTCGGCAGAGTTCTTGTCATCCTCACGGCCGCAGTCACGGCCGCCGTAGTGACCTGGGCCGCGTACAGGGTTCAGCGAAATCTGTTTCTCGGACCGCACGGGGTGTGGGCGATCAGACGGGCAGAAGACTTCATGCGCCGGAGCCCCATCTTCCAAAGTCGAGCCGCAAGAGCAGACCGGCTGGCCAAGGCGAATACCAAGTGAGCCGGGCTATCGCCTTTTTTCTGCCGACCCTCACCGGCGGCGGCGCGGAGCGAGTGACCGTGAATCTGGCGCAGGGGATGGTCGATCGAGGACTCGCGGTGGATCTGGTAGTGGCCCAGGCCGAAGGGGTGTTCCTCAACGACCTCCCGGAAGCCGTGCGGCTGGTGGATCTCCGTGCGGGTCGGGTGCTGCGAAGCCTGGGTGCCTTGACGGGCTATCTGCGACGCGAGCGGCCCAGGGTTCTGATCTCCTCCATGAGCCACGCCAACGTGGTTGCTCTCTGGGCCGCAAGGCTGGCGCGGCGGGATACGCCGGTGATTGTCACGGTGCACAACACGATGTCCCAGTCGACCCCTCAGCAGGGACGGGTTGCCGCTGAGCTGTGGCCATATCTGCTCCGGACATTTTACCCCTGGGCCGCCTCGGTGGTCGCGGTGTCCCGAGGCGCCGCGGATGACCTCGTGCGGAGCACAGGTCTGTCGCCGAATCACGTGAAGGTGGTCTATAATCCGGTGATTACACCGGCCATGCTGGCTAGAGCAAGAGAAGCCGCCGATCATCCGTGGTTCAGCCGGGAACAGCCGCCGGTCATCCTGGGTGCGGGCCGGCTGAGTCGGCAAAAGGATTTCCCAACCCTCCTACGTGCCTTTGCGGAGGTCCGCCGCTGCCGGCAGTGCCGCCTGATGATAGTGGGTGAAGGGGAGGAGCGGTCACGGCTTGAAGCGC
>DATADG010000051.1:0-3568 GCA_036258655.1 Gemmatimonadales bacterium
GTCACGCGCTCGGACCGTACCCTCCGTCCGACGATCAGTGTCTCCGATTGCACTGCAGGGCAGGCCTGCCGATTCTCCGGCGGGACAGAGGAAGGCGGCTACACCGATGACGAGGGTAGTGATGGAAATGAGATTACCAGCTGGAGCTGGAGCTTCGGAGATGGGGGAAGCTCCACCGGTCGGAACCCCGTTCACACCTTTGCCGAGGCGAACAATTACACGATTACGCTGACCGTCGCAGACGCAGCCGGTGCGACGGGGAGCGTGACTGCGGAACTGACCGTTGCACCCGGCACTAACCGGGCACCCAGAGCCGAGTTCGCCGCGCCGAGCTGTACCCAGGGATCACCCTGTCAGTTCACCGACGGCAGCAGCGATGGTGACGGGTCTATCGTGAGTCGCAGTTGGTCATTTGGAGGCGAGGGAAGCTCGGCCGCTACCAATCCGGTGCACACCTTTGCCACCGCGGGTACCTACACGGTCACTCTTACGGTCGAGGACAATGCCGGGGGAACTGGTACGACGTCCCGGCAGGTCACGGTCGCGCCCCTCACGCTTCCCGGCAACCGGACCGTGACGCTAAGCGGCAGAGTGTTCATGCAGCAGGGCCGGCCCATGGTGAGGCTGGCCTGGAGCGGCGCAGCCGGCGCGGTGCTCGATCTGTACCGTAACAACCAGCTCCGAGAAACAACGGACAATGACGGGCTGTATATCCGGACAGTGGGCGGGCCGAGCGGCACCTCGCTTACTTACCGGGTGTGTGAGCGAGGAACCGCGCGTTGCTCCAACGACGTAACCGTGTCAATTCCGCGGTCCTCCATCAGTCTTCGTGCTACTGGAAGAATCAGGAATGGACGGGAGGAGGTTACGCTGCGCTGGTCGGGGGCACGGACCTCCAGGGTGGGCATCTACCGGAACTCCGCTCGAATCGCCCAGACCAACAACGACGGGCTGTATCTGAGCAGCCGGCCGCGGAGCGGGGGAAGGTCAACCGCGGTGTTCAGGGTATGCGAGCGCGGAACCTCGAACTGTTCCAACGCGAGCAGCGTCACCTTCCGGTAGCGTGCCTTCACAATCGGAAGCCCGGCAGAGACTCTGCCGGGCTTCTTCTTACAACTTGCCGGTGGTGGTGCCCCGGTTTAAACTCCCGCTCCCTCCGGGCGATTAGCTCAGCTGGTTAGAGCGCGCGCCTCACATGCGCGAGGTCGGGGGTTCGAGCCCCTCATCGCCCATTGGCGCCTGTTCCAGCCCCGCATAGAGATGTGGGGCTTTTTTGTACGAGGTATGGGTCAGGAAGCGAGGGCAGTCCTGGAGCTTGGCGCAACATTGCGCAGCTCTCACTGCAGACCGCAGGGGCGTAGACAAATGGAAGCCATCCGAGGGATGACTGGCGCAGAGCCCTGCCGCAAGGCATAGTACAAGCCGACCGGGCCCACTGAGCCGCACAGTGCACAGCCCACCGCGCAGCCGTTAATCGGCTTACTCAAGACTTGTAAGAACACCTATGCTGACACTGCGTCGACCGGAGCTTTTCCTTGAGCGAGAGCTGGCTCAAACCGCAGGTGTATTCCAACTCCTTCCCAGGCTGGACCTGCAGCAGGATCGAACCAGCCGGGCCTTGCCCAACGTGACGATTATGGTGGTGGACGACAACGAGCAGAGTCGCTCGATCGCAGCCCGGATGCTTCGTGATGAGGGATACCGCGTCATTGAAGCTCAATCTGGCGAGCAGGCGCTGGATCGGCTCACGGGCACCGATGACGTCCACGTCGTGTTGACTGACATCGCCATGCCGGGCGGCATAGACGGGCTCGAACTGGCCAGAAGAGTTACAGCACTCTCGCCCTGGAGACGGGTAGTGCTCATGTCGGGCTATGCCCGGATCTTCCCCCAACTGAATACGTCAGCGGTGCCTTACCCCTTGCTCATCAAGCCGTTCGCGGCCGATCAGCTCGCGCATCAGATCAGTGAGGTGCTTGAGGGAATGAATTAGGCTCCACCCCAAGCCCGCAGAATCAGCCCCCATCAACGTCTTCGTTATCCTTCCAGGCCAAACCAAAGACACGACCTGCGGGGAACTCGTCGTGGGACTCCCTGCGCGAGTATGGCGCGGTACGGTCTGTGCCCTGTGAGCCCGCGGCCGGTGTCTACCGGCGGGGATTTGATGAGTTGGGAACGATGGATGAGCCTTCGTGTTGTCGATTGCCGGCAACAGTACGGCTCGAATGCACCGACTTACCATAGTCGGCCAGCGGAACCCGAGCAGTGGCTCATCCAGGCTCAATCACCCTATCGTCCCGCGCCAGCGCGGTCTACATTAACGGAACTACAACCAGGTCCTCGACTTCCAGCCCATGGCCGACCGGCTCCGCGTTCTTTTCATTACCGAAGACGACCCCCTGTACGTGATCCGCTTTTTCGAGGTGTTCTTTCGGGAGTATCCGAGCGACACGATCGAGGTGTGCGGGATCACAATCGACCGGCCGTTCCATGAGCCTGCGTCGAAGACGCTACGTCGCATGATGGGCCTATATGGTCCTGTAGGGGTCGCGCGGATCGCCACCCGCTTTCTCTGGGCCAGACTGCGAGGGCACTCGATTGCTCGCCTCGCAGGGAAGCGGTCGATCCCCATGTATCCCACCCACTCGGTCAACGCGCCCGAGTATCTGGAGCAGGTGCGCCGGCTGGCACCGGATGTCATTGTGTCCGTGGCCGCTCCGGAAATCTTCCGGAAGGCCATTCTCTCAATTCCGCCGCAAGGCTGCATCAATATCCACTCCGGCCGTTTACCGGTCTACCGTGGGATGATGCCCACCTTCTGGCAAATGGCGCACGGGGAGTCTGCTATCACCGTCACAGTGCACGAGATGGCCGAGAAGCTCGATGCCGGCGGTGTGCTGGGAACAGTGACGGTACCTATTGCGCCCGAGGATTCGCTGGATAGGCTCATCACTATTACCAAGCAGGCCGGGGCCCGCCTCCTGATCGATGTTTTAGGCAAGCTCCGGCTGGGCCAGTTGACGGCCGTCCCCGTGGACATGACAGGTGCGAGCTACTTTTCCTTTCCCAAGCGAGAGCATGTCCGCAAGTTCCGCCAACGCGGCCATCGCCTCCTCTGACTCCGCCATGGACACCATTCGCGGTTCCGGTTCCGCCGCGATGTCGGTGGACGTGGAGGACTGGTTTCAGGTCGAGAACCTCAAGCCCGCCATTCGCCGCGACAGCTGGGACAGTCAGGAGCGCAGGGTTGAGCGAAATACCATGCGCATCCTCGAGATTCTCTCCGAGCACCAGGCGAAAGCCACCTTCTTCGTCCTGGGCTGGGTGGCCGAGCGCCATCCCGGCCTGATCCGACGCATTGCGGAGCAGGGTCACGAGGTCGCGTCCCACGGCTACGGGCACGATCTCCTGTACACGCTCTCCCAGACCGAGTTCCGGGCCGACGTGGACCGCTGCAAAAAGATTCTGGAGGATGTGGCTGGCCAACCAGTCCTGGGGTACAGGGCGCCCAGCTTCTCCATCACCGACTGGGCGGTGGACATTCTTCAGGAGATGGGATTCGAGTACG
>DATADG010000052.1:0-8042 GCA_036258655.1 Gemmatimonadales bacterium
GGGGAAGCCGCCCAGCTGCTCCTCAGCATTATCTCGCTGTGCTGGTTTCCGCTGATCCACGCGCGAACCGTGGCACCGGCGGTGGGCGTCAGCCTCAGCGATCCCGACGAGCTGGATCGGCGCAAGCGTCACGTCATCTCACTGGTGCTGCACGGTCTTCGCGGCCCCGCGGTTACCTCCACCTCAACCGAGCACCCATCCCATGACTGATCTTCTCACGCCCCCGGTACGGTCTCCGCACACGCCACTCGCGACCGAGCAAGAGGCCCGAGAGGTCGCCGAAGCAGCGCGCGAGAAGGAGTGGGAGGCGCCCAGTTTCGTGCGCGAGCTGTTCGAGGGTTCCTACCGCCTGGACCTGGTCCATCCCTTCCCTGCTCCGGATCCGGCCGATCTGGAGCGTGCCAGGCCGTTCATGGAAAAGCTCGAGCACTTCATGCGCCATCAGGTCGACAGCGACCTGATCGATCGCGAAGGGAAGATCCCCGCCAATGTGGTGCAGGGTCTGCGCGAGCTGGGCGCGTTCGGCATCAAGATCCCGGTGGAGTACGGTGGGCTGGGTCTGAGTCAGTACAGCTATACCCACGCCATCGGTCTCGTCACCAGCCAGGACGGCAATCTCACCGCGCTGCTCTCTGCGGCGCAGTCGATTGGTGTTCCCACTCCCCTGAAGCTCTTCGGCACGCCTGAGCAGAAGAAGAAGTACCTGCCTCGCCTGGCCCGGGGAGCAGTCTCCGCCTTCGCGCTGACCGAAAACCACGTCGGATCGGATCCGGCGGCGCTCAGCACCACTGCGACGCTGTCACAGGACGGCACCCACTACATCCTCAATGGCGAGAAGCTCTGGTGCACCAATGGGACCATTGCGGAGCTGATGGTGGTGATGGCCCGCACCGGGCCGAAGAAGATCACCGCGTTCATCGTCGAGACCAACTGGCCTGGTGTGGAAGTCGTTCAGCGCCTCCACTTCATGGGCCTGAAGGCGCTGGAGAACGGCATCATCCGATTCACCAACGTGCGGGTGCCGGTCGAGAATGTGCTTTGGGGTGAAGGGAAGGGCCTGAAGCTGGCGCTCATCACTTTGAACACGGGCAGGCTCACGCTTCCTGCCTCCGCTGTCGCCGGTGCCAAGCGCTGCCTCGAGATCGTGCGCCACTGGGCGTCCAAGCGGGTCCAGTGGGGACAGCCAATCGGGAAGCACGATGCGATCGCTCAGAAGATCGGGCGCATGGCCGCCGATGTGTTCGCCATGGAGGCTGTATCGGATCTCGCCTCGTTGCTGGCGGACAAGGGCGGTATAGACATCCGGCTCGAAGCCGCGATGGCCAAGATGTGGAACACCGAGATCGGCTGGCGGATCGTGGACGACACGCTCCAGATCAAGGGCGGCCGCGGCTACGAGACGGCCGACAGTCTCCGGAGCCGGGGCGAACGGCCCGATCCGATCGAGCGCATGATGCGGGACTTCCGGATCAATCTGATCTTCGAGGGCTCCAGCGAGATCATGCGGCTGTTCATCGCCCGCGAGGCGGTCGACACTCATCTCAAGCTGGCTGGTGATCTGATTGATCCGAAGGCACCGATGGCGAAGAAGATCCAGGCGCTGCTCCGCTCGGGCGCGTACTACGCCTACTGGTATCCCAAGCTCTGGCTCGGCTGGGGACGGGTGCCGCAGTACAGCGAGTTCGGACCGCTGGCGGCGCACGTCCGGTTCGCGGCCCGGTCCAGTCGCAGGGTGGCGCGGACTCTGTTCCACTGCATGGTCCGGTTCGGTCCCAAGCTGGAGAAGCGGCAGGCGGTGCTTGGGCGGCTGGTGGAAATCGGCGCCGAGCTGCTTGCGATCACCGCTGCCTGCTCGCGCGCGCACGCAATGACAACGAAGGACCCATCCAACCGCGGTCCTGTGGAGTTGGCGGACCTGTTCAGCAAGCACGCCCGTCGGCGGGTGGAGGAGAAGTTTGCCGCCGTGTTCGACAACGACGACGTCCCGACCTACCAGGTGGCGCAGCAGGTGCTGAAGAACGAGCACACGTGGCTGGAGACGGGGATGGTGAGCGGGCTGGCCGGGTAGACGGCATCGCGAGTCATCCCGAGCGAAGCGAGGGATCGGGCTGGTTGACGTTCCGAGCAGATCTCGGCCAAACGTCAAGCGGGCCGATCCCTCACTGCGTTTGGGATGACGCGCGCAGCCAGCCGGCAATTATCTTTCATTTGTTACTTGACCCCGGACTAAAAACATGGCCATCGCAGAAGGCAGAACCATACCGTTCGTGGGCCCGGAGACGGTCGACGTCGCCGTGCTGGAAACATTCGAGTACACGGGTCCGGACCAGGAAATTGTCACCGAGACCCGGGAGTTCAGCGCGGTCTGCCCCTACAGCGGTCTTCCTGATTTCGCGACGCTGACCATCAAGTATGTTCCGTCAGACTGCTGCGTCGAGCTCAAGAGTCTCAAGTACTACGTGACCAGCTACCGCAACGTCGGCATCTTCCAAGAGCACGCGACGGCGAAGATCGCGGAAGACCTTTTCAAGCTCCTGGAGCCGCAGATGCTCGAGGTCACCACGCTCTACAATGTGCGGGGCGGTTTCGAGACCCGCTGTACGGTGCGATTGCCCGCAGGGAAGTAGGCAGGTCGCAATCCTCTGGAAAGTGTCTAGTTCCCAGGCCTCAATGCTGTGCGATCTCGACCCTGCGCCAGCAATCGCTCGGCAAAGTCGAGGCGTTCCTGAAGCTCGGCCAGCTGAGTTGACTGACTAGCCAGGCTATTCTGCACGTCCTCCAGCGCTGCGGCGTGTTGTTCCAACTGATCACCGAGTCGGGCTACCTCGGATCGCGATCCACGCCCGCGTATAGCCCCGGCTATGGCTCCCGCAACCAGCACCAGCGTGGTCCCGGCAATCGCGAGAGCGGTCAGAAACACGGGCTCGCTCATGGTCCTGTCTCCATATGCAGAACGTTTTTGCTCAATCAGCCAGCGACCTGGCGGACTGCTCGCCACGTGGCCTGGAGCACCACTCGCTCGCCGTAATCTGAAAGACGTAACTCAGCCGCCCGGAGGCACCCGACCGCATTCCCGCGCGGACCGCGCCGAGCTTCTCGATCGCGCGTTGGGAGCGGTAGTTCACCGGGTCGATGAGAAAGACGACTCGATCCACAAACCGGAATGCATGGTCGAGCATGAGCCGCTTCATCTCGCGGTTGTACTCCCCGCCCCAATGCGACCGGGCGAGAAAGGTCCAGCCGATCTCGACCTCGCCAGCCGCTTCGTCGTAGCCGTAGAAGCGCGACGATCCTATTACCTTGCCGGACGAGGTCTCCAGGGAAAGTAGAGCTCCTCCAGAGTCCAGCGCCTGCTGAAAGAACGCCTTGAACCCCTCGGGCTGAGAACGAGTCTTATCCGGATGCTGCTCCCAGATCAGCGGGTCGGCAGCGACCGCGAACAGCTCGTCGTGGTCTGTTGGCACCAATGGCCGAAGGGTCACCAGGAAGCCTCGCAGTACAGGCTGAGGATCAAAGGTCATGATGGCGGGCTTAACTGGTCAGGCAAAGAGGACCGGCCTCACAACCAGAGCCCAGAGGTAAAGACCGAGCCCGAAGATCGTGTGGGTCATCAGGCTCTTCAGGCGAGCCTGGTTGGGATTGGGTGTTTTTGAAGCGGCGACGCCGAGCCCGAACGCCGGCTGCATGATGAGGTAAGGCGCCAGGGTCGTCGCGGCACCGAAGATCAGAGCCGGGAACAGAGTGGGCCGCTCGAGCCAGTCTTCCGTTGTAAGAAGGACAAACAACAGGGCGAACGCGGTGCCAATGAGGTAGTGAGCGACCCAGCCCAGGGTGCACTCATGCCGCTTCTGCCGGGCGGCGGCGATGCTCTGATGGGCGATCGTTCCACCGGACATGTGGAGTAGCCATCGCCCGAGCAAACAGTAGTTCAGCGAAGTGATGTTGAAGCCCCGCCTCAGGAACACTGCCCAGAGATCGATCAGAAGGGTTGCGCCGATCCCGACAAGCGCGGCGCCGATGATGTACCTCGGTTCGTCAATCATGATTTGCCCTGGTTAGACCCCGAAGAACTACGGTCTTCGAGGGCCAGTGTTTCGGCGTAGCTCGCTTCAAAGCTAGCGCGAAGAACACGCCAGGATAGACTACTGGCGTGCGACGCCGCATTGGAGCCGTCCTCGCCTCCGCAGTCTTTGTGTTGCTCCTCCTCCTTCCTCTGGAGGGTCTCTCGTCTCCGGCGCACCGCCTTGCCGCGGTGTTGGCCGCAGTTGTGATCCTCTGGGTGACGGAGGCGCTGCCGCTCCCCGTCACAGCGTTACTCGGCGCTGCTGCGTGCGTCGTGCTTCAGGTGGCGCCGGCGAGAGATGTCTTCGCCCCGTTCGCCGATCCGCTGATGTTCCTCTTCATCGGCGCATTCATCCTGGCGCGCGGCATCTTCCTCCACGGTCTGGACCGCAGGGTTGCGTACGCGGTCTTATCACTGCCCTGGGTTGGAGCGCGGCCCAGCCGGATCCTGCTCGCCTTTGGGGCCGTCACGGCGTTCATCTCCGGATGGATTTCCAACACCGCCACGACGGCGATGATGTTCGGAATCGGGTTGTCCATCCTGGCGGCCATTCGAGGTCCCCAATCCGCTTCCATCGACCCGCGCTATCCGACCGCGCTCATGCTGATGACCTCGTTCGCGGCGTCGATCGGAGGCCTGGCGACCCCGGTCGGCACGCCGCCCAATGTGATCGGGCTCGGCTTCATCCGCTCCCAGCTCGGAGTGGAGATCAGCTTCCTGGAATGGATGCTGATCGGCGTGCCTGCAGTCCTGCTGCTGTTCGGGTTTCTGTATGTCTTCCTCGATACCGTGGCGCCGTCCGGGGTACGCGAACTGCGCACAGGGGCCGAGACGATTCGCCGGGAACGCGAGCGTCTGGGACCCTGGACTCGAGGCCAGCGTTCCGTAGCGATCGCATTTGCCGTGACGGTGGCGCTGTGGGTGATTCCGGGACTGGTCGCCGTGGCAGTGGGTGAAGGAAGCGCCGCCTACCAGATCCTGACCCGGCGGCTGCCCGAGGGAGTCGCGGCACTGCTCGGCGCCATGCTGCTTTTTGTCCTGCCGGGCGACGAGGGGCCGGCGATCTCATGGAAGCAGGCGGTAGAGATCGACTGGGGCGTGGTGCTGCTCTACGGCGGAGGCTTTGCCCTCGGGGTGCTCTCCTTCCAGACCGGCCTGGCCGAGGCGCTCGGCAGGGGAGTGACGGGGTTGTTTCCGGTCGAGGGGAGCTTCGGCCTGCTGGCGACGTCCGTGATCGTCGCGGTTCTCCTGTCGGAGACGACGTCCAATACCGCGTCGGCCAACATGGTCGTGCCGGTGGTCATCTCCGTTGCTCAGGCGGCGCGACTGGACCCGCTCGAGCCAGCCCTCGGCGCCACCATGGCCGCGAGTCTCGGGTTCATGCTGCCGGTCTCCACACCCTGCAACGCCATCGTGTATGGCTCGGGATACATCCCGCTGGGGCGCATGATTCGATACGGACTGGCGCTGGATCTGGCGGGGATAGCGGTGATCCTGGCGCTCGTCAGCATCCTGGCGCCGCTGGTTCGGTAGCGTGCCCCCAAATTCACCATTAGTAAACGGCGGCAACGCTACTCCGTGAACCGCTGCTTGACCTTTCGTTTCGACGGTTTGCCGGTACCAGCTTTTTCCGCCTGATTTTCGGCCTGCTTGACATATCGGATACTGGGAGCGGGGCCAACACCCCCAGGCACTGAATACGCGAGTGCCACGATCCCGCTGGCTGGTAGTGTCTTCTGATCGGCCAGCTCGAGCCTCGTCGCAGCGCCGGGCGGAAGGAGCGGGACCCCGCCGCCGAGGAGCACTGGAATAACGGCGACCTCCACCGTGTCAACCAGCCTTCCGTCCAGAAGCGACCGAAACAGCTCCCCCCCGCCGTAGAGCCAGATGTCCCGACCAGGCTTTGCTTTGAGCGCCGCCACGACCTGACCTGCATCGTCGTTGACGATGCGGACGCCAGGATATTCGGCAGCCGCAAGGGTGCGCGAGAAGACGATGACATCGAGACCCGGCATCGCGCCGTTTCCGCCCTGCGCCGTGAGAACCTCATAGGTCTTGCGGCCCATGACCGCCGTGTCGAACTCCTGAAACAATGCGGCGAAGTCGATCGAGGGATCCATCACGATCCACTCGTATTCTCCGTTCGGCCCGGCGATGAAGCCGTCCAGGCTCACAGCCACCTGGTAGCGCAATCGTCTGCTCATCGATCTCTCCGAATCGCCCCTCAGCAAAGCAACGGACCCCCGCCCCTTCGCTTCGCCCACGGTGACATCTCGATTGCCTTACCGCCGTACCGCTATCCCAGGCGATGGCCTGTTCGGCACGGTCGGGACCGGATTCTTGGGACCGCGGGGCAAGAGCTCGGGCAGGTTGGCCAGCTCCCAGGCGGTGACCGCCATGACGGCCGAAGCCTGTTTCAGGTCGCCCTCGACTGCCTTGTCGTAGGTGTCGCTCTGGGAGTGATGGGTGTGGTTGTACCCGCGTGACAGCTGGTCGAAGTTGAAGCCGGGAATTCCATACGGCAAAAACGAGAGATGGTCGGTGCCACTCTTGGTGCCGCTACGGACGCTGTCGGCATCGAGGTGGGCGACCGGCGCGAGGAGCTGCGCCCACAGCTCCTTGAGGTCTTCCCTCCCCTGGAGCGCCATCCCCGTAATCGCTCCAGTGCCGTTGTCCAGCACCAGCACCGCCTGAATGCTGTCGGCCTCCTTCTGGTGAGCTTCCGCGTACTCCCGAGAGCCGATGAGGCCCTGCTCTTCCCCGCTGAACAGGATGAACCGGATTGAGCGCTTGGGTTTGAGCCCCGAGCGCGCGATGATGCGCGCAGCCTCCAGCACGACCATGGACCCCGTCCCGTTGTCGGTCACTCCAGTGCCCAGGTCCCAGCTGTCGAGATGCGCCCCAAGGATGACCGTCTGCCCCGGCCACTGGCTTCCGCGGATCTCGGCGACGGTATTCCACTGCTGCACCGGCTTCGTTCCCATACGGTTTTCCACCCTGCCTTCCACCCTCGGCGTGACGCCTCGCCCGATGAGCCGAGCGAGCGTGGTATAGTCCTCGTGCGAGATGACGAGGCTCGGCAGTGGCGCGACCCGGTTGGGTGAGCCGCTCATGCTCATGAGGGCGTGCTCTTTCCCGCCGTCGAGCAGGGTGCCGAGCGCGCCGGCTGATTGCAGGATGTACGGGAGGTCGATCTGGAACTGGCGGCGAGCCAGCACTGCCGGCGGCGAGGTGTCGGCGACGAGGCTTTGCCGCAGCTTGATCTGCTCCTGGACCCTGGTGGAGTCGGCGGGGGTCACCGGCCCGTCTGGGTTCAGGACCGGGAACGGCGGCCGAGGAAGCACCCAGGCGCCTTTCACCTTGTCGCGGTACACCGCCAGGCTCTCCGGCACCGGGATGTCGACCAGGACAACGGGACCGCTCAGCGTCTTCCCGCCGGTGCCCTCGGTCCAGCCCCAGCTGTGCGCGGTGATGGCGCGTCGAAACGGCGCCACCAGTCGGAGCGACGCATAGCCGCGCTCCCAGGTCACGCCGAAGTCGAAGGGCTCGAGCCGGGCTGGGATGCCGTATGCTTTGAAGCGGGATGCGGTCCACTCGTTCGAGCGCCGCATGGCAGGCGTGCCAGAGAGTCGCGGGCCAATGACGTCGCTCAGGTACTCGAGGTTCCCCATGACCTCGGAGCGATTCATCGCCTGGTCCAACAGGAGGCCGACGCCGGCTGTGTCTACGGCTGACTGTGCCGTGAGAGGACTAGCGCTGGTGAGCAGCAGGACGAGGAGAAGCCACATGATTCAGCTGCCTCTACAAGGTGAGAGCGAGCATTGATCTCAAGACGTCAAGCTAAGCGATTCCTCGCTACGCTCGGAATGACGCGCTTTCACGCGCCTGGTTGTACCCTACCGCGACATCGCCGATGGCGCCGGGGTTCCTCCGCTCCTGCAACCCCTCTATAGTTGGAGTCTGAAGTCCACTCCGCAAC
>DATADG010000053.1:0-9328 GCA_036258655.1 Gemmatimonadales bacterium
CAAACACCCACTCCTTGTCCTGCTTCCGAAGCGTATACCTGTCTCTCCCCCGGCGTACCTCGATAACAGAGACGCTGTCGGGTTTAACCCTGGCAATAGTGTGGTCGCGCCAGTCCTCAGGCTGCCGCGTCAATGCGGGCGCCAACCCCCCTCTCATTACGTAGACGGTGGGCTCTCCGGCACGTCGAAGATAGATCCCGTCCCAATCCGACGACTGCTTTCCAGCCAGTAGGCTGACGATAGTGCGCCTACCTTGAACAACCCGCACCCGTTTGGCGCTGTCCTCGGTGATCCGGAAGCGTGAGTGTGAAGCGGGATTCCTGGCCACCAGCTCGGCGCTCGACCCGCTGTCTTTCAGCGCTCCGAGAAGGTCCGCCACCATCTTGGGATCTGCCGGCTTGCCATTGACCTGCCACTTGGCATGTCCCTTTCCACCGCGCGCCAGTTGGACGGTGTCCGTAGGACTGGACAGCACGATGCTATCAACTGCGGAGGTGTCGACCTCGGGAAGTAGTCGCGCCGGCTCCGCACCGCCACCCGACTGCCGACTGGCAAGTGCGACGGCTCCCCACAGGACGAGAACCACGGCGAGTAGGCCGGCAAGCCGTAGGAGTTGTTTGGAGCTCATGCGGCCCTCGCCGGGGCTGGAACCAGTGGCCGATAGGGCTCGCGAGTCTTTCGGCGCCGTCGGGCCAGCCGGATCAGTCCGAAGATTGCCACCAACAGAGGCACGCCGATAACATTGGCGTACTTCACACCTTGCCGTGCGGTGTTGCTGGCGAAGACGAGCGAAGGCGGCCGCCGATCCTTCGCCCGTATTGTGATGAGCGCCTCGTCCTGCGCCAGCCAGTCAATAGCATTGAGCGCCACGGCCAGGTTTTCGGGAGCTCCACGCGCGCTTCGATCACTCGCGAAGTCGGCGTCGCTGATGGCAACGATTCGTCCGGCACCGCCAGTATCGGATGCCGCCTTCCGTGCCGTTACCTGAACGCCGAGCAGCCGTACCTTCAAGTCCGCCTGAGGGAACTCACGGCTGGGATCGATCATGGTCTCGCCCGTCGCTGTTCCCGCAGCTCGGCTGGTGACGAACAACGGCGTAATGGTTCGGTTGGGAGCGCTTGTGGTATCGATCGTACTGGCCCAGGTAAAGATCCCGCCGTTCACCTCCTGATTGATGACGGACTGCCCCGTGCTCGCCGCCCGCACAAAGAACGGGTATTGCCGCAGCACGCGACCCATTTCCGTCGGTACCGGAACGATTTCGTTCGCCAGCAGATCGTAGACCATATCACTTCGAATGGTGACACCGAAGCGCTCCAGCACCGCGTTCCAGGCGACTGGCCTCGGCATCGCCACCGGCATCTGCGGAGAAAGCTCCATGCCGCTGGCCAGTACCAGCGCACTCCCGCCCCGATCAAAGAACGCCTGGAGCTGCTTGACCTGCGCCGCAGACAACGAGTCCGGATTGCCAGCCAGCACCAGCAGCGTCACCTCCTTGGCGATTTGCGCGGTATCGCTCAAGGATAGTGGCCGTACATCGTATCCTTTCTCGAGCTGCTGCTGAAGAGCCTGATAGCCGGCGTCGGGTTGTTGCCGTCCTGCCGTCACCAACCCCACGACTGGCTTCGTGGTGCGACTGAGAGCACGGATGGCTGACGCGATTCGGTATTCCAGATCATCGGTGCGTGAGATGAATGGGATTGTCTCGTTGGCATCGGCGTGCTGCATGGCGAGGCCGAGGTATCCCTCCTTGACCTGCAGTTCGGCCTGCCCGATGACATTGAACTGCACCGGTTGGATGCCGAGAGTTTGAGCCTCGCGCTGAGCAGTCTCATTTTCCGCCGGGTTCCGCTGGATCACGCGAATCCTCTCTCCCCCGGCGGACCGAAGATCATGCAGTAAATCGTCCACATCTCGCTTCAGGAGCGCCGCTTCGGTGGGCAGCTCGTCGGTGGCGAAGAGCTTGATGGTGACGATGTCGTCCAGCTCTCGCACGATCTGTTCAGTGGCGGGTGACAATGTGTAGGCATTGCCCGGCGTCAGATCGAGTCGGCCGCGTATATAACTCCCGAGGAGATTCACCACGATCAATGTGGTGACCAGGACTCCCACCCCAAGGCGCAGACGACGGGCGGCCGCACCGGCGGGGGCGAGCTTGCGCCGCGCGAGCGCGCCGTACGCCAGGGCGAGAAAGACCCCGGCCAGCGAGACGAAGTAGATGGCGTCGCGCAAATCGATGACGCCCCGGCTGATGTTGTCGAAGTGCGACAGCACACCGAGCCTGGCAGCGATCGCCGCGAGAGTGGGAGGAAGGCCGACGACCAGCGGGTTCAAGCCCACCAGGATCAGCACGAACATGACCATGACGGCGATGATGAATGCCGTCATCTGACTGGCCGCAATACTGGATGCCCAGAGGCCAACGCCTGCGAGCCCCGCAGTCAGAAGGGCGGACCCGATGTACTGGGCGAGAATCGGGCCCCATTGCATGTCTGCACCCAGGCTCAGGGCTAACGGTATCGGAAGGGTGAGCGCCAGCGCGATCCAGAGAAACAGAACGCTGCCGACGTATTTCCCGATGAGCAACTCCAACTCCGTCAGCGGCTGGGCCAGCACCACCTCCAACACTCCGTTGCGGCTATCCTCGGCCACAGTTCGCATTGTGACGGCCGGGACAAAGAAGAGCAGCACCCACGGGAGGAGGTCCAGCATCGGCCGGAGACTGGCAGAGCCCGCGAGATATGATTGCCGGAAGAACAAGAACGCATTGACGGCGAGAAACACGACCAGCAGTACGTAGGCTGTCGGATGATCAAAAAGTGCCTTGAGCTCTCGGCGAGCTACCGTCCAGATTCGGCTCATGCCCCCTCCCCTGCCGTGAGCTGTCGGAAGAGATCCTCGAGGCTGCCGGCCTCCTGGTGCAGCTCGTACAGTACCCAGCCGCGGGACTTGGCCAGCTCGAAAATCTGGGGACGGATGTCACTCCCGGCGCCAGTGACGCTCAGCTTGACCCGGCCATCCGTCGCCTCCCGGCGTTCGACGCCGTTCACGCCCGGCAGCGAAGCAAGGTGCTGTTCCAGTTCCGAGCCGCTTGCCTCGACACTTACCCGGATGCCTGCCGTCGCCTGGCCGACCAGCGTATCTACCGCTCCATCGGCCACGATCTTGCCACGGTTAATGATGAGGAGTCGCGAACAGGTGAACTGAACCTCAGGGAGCACGTGTGTGGACAGCAGTACGGTCCGCTCCCGGCCAAGCTCGCTGATGAGCCGCCGGATCTCCACCCGCTGATTAGGGTCGAGGCCCTCGGTGGGCTCGTCCAGGACCAGTAAATCAGGGCGATGGAGGATCGCGGCGGCCAGACCAACGCGCTGACGGAAGCCTTTGGAGAGCTCGCCAACAGGCCGGTTATATACCGATTCGATGCCGGTGCCGGCCACAGCCTCGTCGATGGCACGGGCCCGCTCCGAACCGGAGAGCTCCCGAAGCCGGGCTACGAAGTCCAGGTACTCCGAAACCAGCATCTCGACGTATAAAGGATTGTTCTCGGGGAGAAAACCAATGCGGCGTTTGGCTTCGCGGCCAGCCTCCGCGAGTGGAACCCCATCCAGCCGAATGTGCCCGGCATCGGGCTCGAAGTATTGCGTCACCATTCGCATGGTGGTGGATTTGCCTGCGCCGTTCGGGCCCAGAAATCCGACTACCTGGCCGCGGTCAATGGCAAATGAGACGTCGTCGACCGCTGGGATACCGTTAAAGCGCTTGGTGACGCGCTCGAGTGTAAGAAGAGACATAGCTCGTCAAATGCATGAGGGTGCTTATTCGTCGCGGAGATTTTAGAAAACCGGGCGGGGGGCTTCAAGGGGGGGCGGAGCGGCTCGCTAGCAGTGGGTAACCACCTGACAGATCGCCCCCTGCAGGCGTTCCCTGCCCTTCAAGGCAGCAATCTCCAGGAGAAAGCTCCACCCCACCAGCTCTGCTCCGAGGCTCCTGGCCAGCTGACCAGCTGCCCTCGCCGTACCACCCGTGGCGAGCACGTCATCGGCGACCAGTACCCGGTCCCCGGGACGCAACGCGTCGCGGTGGGCCTCGAGTGCATCGCTGCCGTACTCGAGATCGTATGACTCCGTCGCCCGCTCCCAAGGGAGCTTGCCGGGTTTCCGCGCCGGCACAAAGCCAGCACCGAGCGCGATAGCCATGGCGCCGCCCAGGATGAACCCGCGGGCCTCGATGCCGAGCACCTGGGTTACACCGGATTCCCGAAAGGGGCGGCACATTTCGGTGACCACTTCGCCCAGGAGCCCGCCATCGCGCAGCACTGGCGTAATATCCTGAAACAGGATGCCTGGTTTGGGGTAGTCCGGAATAGCGCGCAACGAGCGCCGCACCCGGCTGGCAAGCGGAGTCATGGGGGCGGACGCTACATGATATCGAAGCTGTTTCCCACCGTTGCCGGGACCGGTTCCACCGAGCGCTCGACCCGCTCCACCTGTGCGTTGGCCGGTCCGGACCGGAGCAACCGCTCCAGGGCAGGCAGCGCGTCATCCGGCCCGCTGACGACGACCTCCACCCGGCCGTCAGGGAGATTCCGGGCGAAGCCTGCAAGTCCCAGGGACCTGGCATGTCGGGCCACGAACCAGCGGAATCCGACTCCCTGTACCCGGCCGGAGACCAGAAAGCGTGTGCTCATGCCGGACGGCTCCGGCGACTTCGAACCGCCTCTATGACGATCGGGAGCACTGATATGGCGATAATCGCCAGAATGACCAGGCTGAAGTTCTGCCGCACCGTCGGGATGTTGCCGAAGAAATAGCCACCCAGGACGAACATCACGACCCAGATCACCGCCCCAACGATGTTGTAGGTGAGAAACTTCGGGTAGCTCATCGCGCCCACTCCTGCAACGAAGGGGGCAAACGTGCGAATGATCGGAATGAACCGGGCCAGGATGATAGTCTTGCCACCATGCTTCTCATAAAAAGCGTGAGTTCGCTCGAGGTACTCTGTCTTCAGAAATCGCACATTGCCACTGAACGCGCGGGGGCCCACATACGACCCCACCCAGTAGTTTACCGTGTCTCCGACGATGGCTGCTACTATCAGGAGCACCATCAGGAGCCAGAGATCGAGCGCGCCCAGAGCAGCGAATGTTCCCGCCGCAAACAGCAGAGAATCTCCTGGCAAGAACGGGGTGATCACCAGTCCCGTCTCACAGAAGACAATGAGGAACAGGATCAGGTGCGTCCCCGTGCCATATCGGGAGATCAACTGACTCAGGTGGTCGTCCAGGTGCAGAAAGAAGTCGATGAGCTCGCGGATGAGTTCCACGCGATAGTCCTCGCTTATTGGTCCTGAAACCCGAATTCCCCGACCAGCGGAACAAATCGCACATCGCCGATCGTACTGGTACGCATGCCCTCGCCAACCCGCTCCACTAATGTCAGCGTCTGCGCATCCCGAGGCCCCAGCGGAATGACCATGCGACCTCCCTGTGCAAGCTGCTCCACGAGCGGTGCCGGCACCTCCGGGGACGCCGCTGAAACCAGAATGGCATCGTAAGGGGCAAAGGGCCTCCAGCCAAGCGTCCCGTCACCTACCAGCACGGTCACATTACGTATCCCGGCGGCTGCCAGTGCTACCCGGGCGCTCTGAGCCAGGTGAGACACACGTTCCACGCTGAAGACCATGCTGGCCAGCATGGCGAGCAGCGCCGTCTGGTAGCCCGACCCGGTGCCGATCTCGAGAACCTTTTCCTTCCCGGTCAATCCAATGAGTTCGAGATAGCGCGCCTGCACGAAAGGTTGCGAGATCGTCTGGCCGCTGCCGATGGGCAGCGCCGCATCGTCGTACGCCCGATGTCTCACGCTCTCGGGCACGAACAGATGGCGGGGCACCATGCGCACCGCGCGTAGCACGGCCAGGCTGCGAATTCCCTTGCGCTGGAGAACCTCGACCAGCCGGGCGCGGTAGCCGCCGTAGCTATCGCCCTCCCCTACCCCTCCAGAGACCATCCGCGAACCGTTTCTAAGAGGGAGTAATTCGTCAAATCCATATGGAGGGGAGTGACCGATATATACCCTTCGGCGACCGCAAGGTGGTCTGAGTTCTCGCCGCCGGTCCAGGTGATTGTTCCACCGCCGATCCAGTAAATCTCTCTTCCCCACGGATCCTTCATCCGGGTCAGCGATTCGGAAAAATAGCGGCTACCCAGCTTCGTCACCTGAATGCCTCTCACCTCCGCCGCCGGAATTCTGGGAAGATTAATATTGAGCAGCATCTGCTCGGGGAAGTCGCGGACCTGAGTAATGCGCTGCACCAGCTCGACCAGGAGCGGATGGTACGTTGCCATGGTTTCCGGCTGGTTGCCTGCGAAGGAGATACCAATGCCGGGGACGCCGAGCGTTACAGCCTCCATCGCCGCGGCAACTGTGCCGGAGTACAGGACATCTTCACCCATGTTGGGGCCGTGGTTGACTCCAGAAAACACGAAATCGGGACGTTCCGGCATGAGCGCCTGAACAGCCAGCATGACGCAATCAGTGGGTGTTCCATCAATTTGCCATCCTCCATCCGGCCGGCGAGCCGGACGGAGAGGCCGGTGAAGAGTGAGGGAGTGCGAGGTGCCGCTTTGCTCGCGGTCAGGCGCGACGACAGTAACGGTGCCGACCTGGCGGCAAACGTCCGCCAGCAGCGCCAGCCCCGGGGCCAGAACGCCGTCGTCGTTAGTCACCAGGATGTTCATAGCGGGATAGACAGGTGGGCGAGCGGCGGAGCAATCACCGCAGACTGCTCAGCCCCGAGGCAGCCCTCTTAGGCATTCGCATCGCCGACCGTCTGTCCCCCTGCCCCGCTGGCTCGCTGCCCCACCGCTTTCCCGTCGAGTATCCCCAGCACCTCCTCGATGCCGGACCTCAAGTCCTGGATGGCTTCTGCCTCAAATGCTTTGCGGGCGGCGGCGCGGAGCTCGCCGGTCCGGCGATACTGATCCACCCGCTGGCGTGCCCCATCAATAGTGAACTTTTCCGTATACAGGAGGTGCTTGACCAACATGATCAGCTCCACCTCACGCCCCTTGTAGACTCGATTCCCAGACCGGTTCTTGGCCGGATTCAGGAAGCGGAACTGGCTTTCCCAGTAGCGCAGCACGTGAGGCTTGAGGTCGGTGAGGGCACAGACCTCTCCGATCGAATAGAACTCCTGGACCGGGCGGGTGGCGTTTGAGGTTGTCATCTCCACTGCTCCGATTTGAGTTCCCGTGTCATCAGCTCGGCGATTCCGTCTCGAGCCGGCTTTCCGCTGAACAGAACATCACAGACTTTCTGGATGATGGGAAGCTCCACATCCATCCTCCGGCCGAGCTCGGCGCCGGCCTTCGAAGTGTTCGCTCCTTCGGCCACGCTCCGGTGCTGAGCCCGGAAATCCGCGAGGGTCTGACCTTGCGCCAGTGCGACGCCGAGTGCGCGATTCCTGCTGAGATCTCCGGTGGCGGTCAGGATGAGATCTCCCATCCCGGCCAATCCGGCAAACGTGAGCGGGCTCGCTCCCAACGCCACGCCCAGTCGGGTGATCTCTGCCAGACCTCGGGTGATGAGGGCCGCCCGAGGATTGTGGCCCATCCCCAAGCCGTCCAGAATGCCCGCAGCAATCGCAATGACGTTCTTGAGCGCTCCAGCCAACTCGACACCGATGACATCATCGTGTGAGTACACCCGGAATCGGGGAGTCGCAAAGATCCGCTGCACGTCATGCGCGGTTGCTTCCTCCCGGGCAGCGGCGACGACCAGGGTCGGCTGCCCCTGGCACACCTCGAGCGCAAAGCTGGGTCCCGAGAGCACCGAGAATCGAATCCCCGGCAAACATTCGTCGATCACCGCCGACATGAGCGCGAGAGTGTCGGTCTCGATTCCCTTGGTCGCGCTCACAACCAGAGTTCCTGCCGCAACTTGCCCGCGAACCCGGTTCAGGACCCTGCGTACCGCGTGACTGGGAGCGGCGGAGACAACGACCGGCGCCTCAGCGACAGTCTCGCCTGCATCACTGTAGGCCCGGAGATCGGGAGCCAGAGCGACCCCGGGCAGAAAGACCGTGTTCTCGTGCCGCTGGTTGATCGCCTCCACCACTTCAGGCTCTAATGCCCAAAGCCGCACTCTGTGGCCGTTATGGGCGAGGAGATTGGCCAGGGTCGTTCCCCAGCTCCCGGCGCCGAGCACAGCAACCAGCGTCATGGACGCGGCGTGCTCGCCGCTCTCCTGCCGAACCGACTCTCTGTCCCCTTGAGCAGCCGCTGGATGTTCCGCCGATGCAGCACGATGACGCCGAGCGCCACCATTACTACGACCCAGAACAGCTCGGCACTGGTGGGCTGCTCCAGGGCGTACACGGCAAGGGGAAGTACCGCCGCGGCAGCCATGCTGGCGAGCGACACGTAGCCCGTGAGCAGCAACACGAGCGCCCACACGGCGGCCGCGGCAGCGAGCGCCAGAGGGGTCATTCCCAGCATGACGCCCGCCGCGGTCGCCACTCCCTTGCCCCCTTTGAAATGGACGAAAACTGAAAACACATGACCGAGGATAGCGGCAACTCCGCACGCCAGTGCGAATAGCTCGGACCTCGACACCTGCGGGGCAAACCACACTACTGGAATGACACCTTTGGCGATATCGAACAGGGCGACTGGGATCGCGTATTTCCAGCCGAGCACGCGATACAAATTCGTGGCTCCGAGGTTACCGCTGCCGTGCTGCCGAAGGTCGATGTTCGCGAAGGTACGGCTGACGAGGTGACTGGTAGGTATGGCGCCCAGCAGATACGACGCGAAAAGCCACAGGGCCGCGGCACTCATCAGCGCCCGGCTCCCCGCCGGGTGAACTTGAGTCGTAAGGGCGATCCCGGAAAAGGCCAGACCTCTCGGAAGCCGTGAACGAGGTAGCGCTGATACGACTCGGGTACCTCGTCCGGTCGATTGCTGACAATCGCGAGTGTAGGCGGGGCGGTGCCGATCTGCGAAGCGTAGAGGAGCTTGACCTCCTCGCCCGGCTTCTGGGGTGGTGCGTTTCGTTCGACCAGGCCGGCCAGCACCTTGTTGACCTCCGCGGTTGGAACTCGGAGTTCGCGGCTCTCCGCCACTTCGACGATCAACTCGAGAACTTTCCGGACCCGTTGGCCGGTGAGAGCCGAGACATACAGGAAGGGCACGTAGCGGAGGAACGGCGCCTTGGCAATGAGCGCCTCCTGACCCTGGCGGGCCGTGTTGGCATCTTTCTCCTCATCCAGGTCCCACTTGTTTACCAGCACAATCAGACCGGCACCTTGGTCCCAGGCCTGGCTG
>DATADG010000054.1:0-10124 GCA_036258655.1 Gemmatimonadales bacterium
CAGGCGAGCAAGCCCTCTTCAATCAGCAGCTCCCCGAACCGGGTGGAGTCCCCTGCGATCCGGAAGGCCTCAAATGCGGACCATCCGGCGGCCTGATGCTGTCCGTGTCCATCTCGTGAAGTCCCACTGAAGATGGACACGATGATCTGGGGCCGAAACTTCCTCACGATCCGGACAACATCCTTGAGGATCGAATCCCGCGGCCAGTGCTGCCAGGTCTCCGCGAGACTCTTCGAGTAGCCGAAGTCGTAGGCTCGAGTGAAGTACTGCCCCGCACCGTCCAGCTCCCGCGCCGCAAGCAACTCCTCGGTGCGCAGCAGTCCGAGTGCTTCTCCCAGCTCCGGGCCGATCAAATTCTGTCCGCCTTCCCCTCGGTTGAGCGACAAATACGCCGCTTCGGCCCCCATACCTCGGACCAGCACGGTCAGCAGCTCGGTGTCCTCGTCGTCGGGGTGCGCGCCGATCATCAGCACACGCTTGTAATGCCCCAGCATGCGGAGCTCCTGATCCAGCGCTACAACGCCGCCAGTCGAGGGCGGCTCCAGCTGCCCTGCAGCGCGTAGTGGAAGGAGGAAGAACGAGAGGAAAAGTGAAGAAAGGACGAGGAACGATCGCCGACGCACAGGCCTCAGCCGGAGGAGGTGAGGCTGGAAGCTAATTCGGTCTGCGTTCTAGGTCATTGCGGTGCGTCGCCGAGTGGGGTCTCCCGGATGGAGCGGCGGAAGTCGGGATGGCGGGCCCAGAGATAGGCTCCCATGCACACGGCTGCGAGTGTGTTCGCCACCAGCACGGTCCAGAAAGGGAAGAGCTCGTTGGTCCGCTCGGAGAACACCTGGAGCAGGCCATAGAACAGCACCTCGAAGACCAGAAACACCGGGAGGATTGCGTAGCGCACTACCGGCTCGCGCTCGCCCCAGTGGACCAAAGCAACCAGGCCCATGCCTACTAACGCGAAGACGGCAAAATGAAATGCGGTATACACCAGGATCGCACCGAACACCAGTTGGGTGGTGTCGGGTCTGGAGTTGCCGAAAAGGACCACCTGCCCCAACAGACTCGGTGTTTGGAACGCGTGCCCGGCGATGGTATCGAGAATCAGAAACCAGATGGCTACGGCAAGAGCGCCGATGATGCCGACGTCAATCCCCTCGGACATGACGGAATGGGAGTTGTCCAGCATGGATCCCCCCGGAGCGGCCCCCTCGCAAAGGCGAGATGCGATGAAATGTTGGTTAAGACATTGGGCCTGACGCCGCGGGAACGCAAGTGACCGCTAGCGGCGCGTCCGCTCAGAGGGATGCAGCGGCGTTTTTACCTCATCGCCCAGCGGGCTCTCGTCGAAGGTGCCGCGGAGAGCAGGATGGCGTCTCCACAAGAGCACTGCCATCGAGCCAATACCAAGCACGCTGCCACCCAGCGCCGTCCACCAGGGGAGTCGCTGGCCGGTAGCCGAGTACAGGCCGAACAGGAGGCCGAGGAAGAACAGGAACCCGATGACGAGGCCCAACCAGACTCCCATCCGGAGAGCCGGCGAGCGCGTCGCCATATGCGCCAGAGCGACCAGCACGATACCCAGCACGAAGAACACCCCGAAATGCAGTAAAGAATACTGAGCGACCGCCTCAGGAACGACTCGGGCGGTGGGCGTGCTATCGGCACCGACGAACACCTGGCCGAGTACACTGGGCGTGTGCAGCAGCTGTCCGCGACCGAGATCGACCGCGAGATACCAGAGCGCCACGACCACTCCCCCGACCAATCCGGTGAGCAGTCCTTCTCGCACTGTCGGGTGTTCCCGGTGAGCCATCTGTGCTCCGTTCAAAGCGGCTGCTCAACGACGAGCGGTACAGTTTGTCGCGCCGCCTTACCTATGGATGTGTCCCCGGTCACCGTGCCTTCTGACCGGCGGCACCCGCACACCGATCGCAAGGACAGAGTCGGCGCAGCTGCTCGAACGTATAGATCCCGGTGCTGTGACCATCGCTCCAATGCACCCTCAACCCATAGGCGCCAACTAGCGCCAGCGTGACCGGCCGAATATCCGACGGGACACCGGCAGGGTCGAGGAGCGGCCGCCCGCTCATCTCCTCGACACACCCAGCACAGGGGCAGGCCAGGCGCAGCAGGCGGGCAGGATAGAAGCCCTGGTGCCCGTGGTCGTCCCACTCGATGAGGAGACCGTCGTCGCGGCGGTTGATGGCGTGGGGGATATGCATGAGAAGCGAGACCGTAAATGGTGAGCCGGAGAGCGTCAGGAGAGCGTCAATAGTGAGGACGAACGGACAAACGAAAACCCCCGACGGTTGCCGGGGGCTCTCTCCTACCGATTCCTGTTTTGCCGTTCACTGTTCACGCTTTACGCTACGAGATCCCGAAGCCGATCCCCGGTCTCACCTTCACGCAGACGGAGCAAAGCCCGGTCCCGAAGCTGGCGAATCCGCTCGCGGGTGACTCCCATCATGCGGCCAATCTCCTCGAGCGTCCGGCTGTTGCCGTCGTCCAGCCCGAAGTAGAGCCGGAGCACCTTGGCATCTCGCGGCGGCAGTGCCGCCAGGGCGGCCTCGATATCCCGCGTCTGGCTGTTGGCCATCGTGGTCATATCGGTGCTTTCCTGCTCACCGCTGGTGAAGCGCTCGATCCGTTCGTTCCCTTCTCCGTCGCGGGTGGGGTGGTCCAGCCGCACCGCCTCGGAGTTGAGCGCGCTCAACGAGCGCACCGCCTCGACAGTCAGGCCGGTGGCCCGGGCGAGCTCCTCAGTGGTCGGCATGCGCCCCAGCCGGTCCTTGAGTAGGGTGGTGGTGCGGCCCAACCGGCTGAGATCCGCTGTGCGGTTGAGGGGCACGCGGACCGGCCTCCCATGACGAGCGATGGCCGCCTGCACTGCCTGCCGGATCCACCAGACGGCGTACGAGATGAACTTGACTCCCCGATCCGGGTCAAATTTCCGGGCCGCGGTCATCAGGCCCAGATTTCCCTCGCCGATGAGGTCCACCAGCGGGACTCCACGGTTCTGGAACTTCTTGGCAACCGAGACTACGAATCGCACGTTGTGACGGGCCAGCCGCTCTTGCGCGGCTACATTGCCCTTGAAGGCCTTGCGGGCGAGCTCCATCTCCTCCTCGCGGTTGAGGAGTGGTACCCGGCTGATCTCGTCCAGGTACAGATCGAGACTCTCGCGACCCTCGTCGATTGCACGCGCGATCTGCGCCGGTCGCACGGGGCGACGCTTGCTACGTGCCTTGATTGTCACGCTTCTAGCCTCCTATGGGACCCCTGTCCCCTGCTCGGTAAACAGCCACGACTGCGGCCGAGCCAAAAATCGAAGTCGGCCAATATACAACCTAAGATGCGAGAAATCAACACCTTAGATAAGCTGTAGCGGCAAGGGAAGTTGCGGCGCCCTGGGTGGGTCCAGGCCTCGAGCTGCCTCAGAACTGCAACTTTGGCAGATTCGGCAACGGCCTGGAGGCTTTATGTAGCAGTGTGAAACGTGCTGATAAATACCGGTGCCTACGCGCATGAACTCAGGGCGAGGGAGTCTTAATGCGCGCCAGACCCGGACAGCTGCTTGACCAGTTCCCCGACGACGTTCTTCGCATCACCGAACAGCATCCAGGTGCGATCCGAAAAGTACAGCTCGTTGTCGATGCCCGCGAAGCCAGGGTTCTTGCTTCGTTTGATGGCGAACACCGTTCGGGCCTTGTCGGCATCGATGATCGGCATGCCGTAAATAGGACTGCTTCGATCGGTCCGAGCGGCCGGGTTGACCACATCGTTCGCCCCCACCACCAGGGCCACGTCCGCGTGCGGCATTTCGGGATTGATCTCATCCATCTCAACCAGATCGGTATACGGGATGTCGGCTTCTGCCAGCAGCACGTTCATATGCCCCGGCATGCGTCCCGCGACCGGATGAATCGCGAACTTGACGCTCACCCCGCGCTTCTTCAGCTGATCGTAAAGCTCTCGCACCTTGTGCTGCGCCTGCGCGACCGCCATGCCGTACCCCGGCACGATGACCACCGAATTTGCCTGTTCGAGCACCTGCGCACTTCCTTCGATGCTCTCTGACTTGTACACCTTGTGGTCGGTTCCGGCTTTTACCTGCTGAGTCTGCCCGAATGCGCCAAAGAGGACGTTGGTGAACGACCGATTCATCGCCCGGCACATGATGATCGCCAGAATGAGTCCGCTGGAGCCGTCGAGCGCGCCGGCCGTAATCAGCAGCTTGTTGTCCAGCACGAACCCCATCGCGACCGCTGCCAGTCCCGCGTAGGAGTTCAGGATCGCGATCACGGTCGGCATATCGGCGCCGCCGATCGGTATGATGAGCAGGATTCCGAACAGCAGCGCGAGCGCGATGATTACCGGGAATAGCGCCGGTGCCCAGCTCGCGGTGGGATTGATCGCGAGCGCTGCACCGATACCCACCGCGATTGTCAGCAGTCCGATGTTGCCGACGTTCTGAAAACGGTAGGTGACCGGCCGTTGCGGGATCCACTTCACCTCTTGCAGCTTGCCGGCCGCCATGAGACTACCGGTAAACGTCAGAAATCCGAGCAGGACCTCGACGTCGATGGCGATCATGCGAAATGCGGTCAGGTTCTCAGGCCCTTCGGAAAGCCAAAGGTAGTACTTCGCGGTACCGACCAGTCCTGCGGCGAGACCGCCGAAGGCGTGGGATAGTGCTGTTCGTTGAGGCACGGCGGTGAGCGGCACCAGGGACAGCGGGACCCCGACGATGAATCCGGCGATGATCGCCAGAACGATCCAGCCATGATGAACCACTTCGGGCTGCGCCCAGGTGGCTATGATGGCGATCGTCATGCCGATGATACCGGCGTAGACGCCCCGCCGCGCTGTCGCCGGCGCGTTCATCCAGTGCAGGGCGAAGATGAACAGCACCGTCGCCAGCAAGTATGACAGCTGTACGATTGCCTCGTTCATGCCCGTTCGTCCGCCTTCGGCTTCCGGTCGGTCTTGAACATCTTCAGCATGCGGTCGGTGATCAGGAATCCGCTGACGATATTGGTCATAGAGGCGAAGAGGGCCACCGCTCCCATGATCCGGATCTCTGTGGGATAGTCGGCGCCGGTGACGATGATTGAGCCGACTACCGCGATAGCCGAGATGGCGTTGGTGATCGACATCAGGGGCGTGTGCAGCAGCCGCGACACCCGCCGAATGACCCCCAGCCCGATGAACGAGGCCAGAACAAAGACGTACAGCATTGACCAGTAGTCGAGCGCTTCTTTCATGTTCCCACCTTCTGGAGAGCGTCTTGAGTGCGCTGGTGCTTCACCGCGCCTTCGTGAGTAATCACCGCCGCCTGCTGAATGTCGTCGCTGAAGTCGAGCTGAAAAGCCTGATCCTTGGTAAACGCCTGCACAAAGGCGGTGAGATTCCGGGAAAACAACAAGCTGGCGTGAAACGGCATGGATGCGGCGAGATTGAGCGGGGCCAGGATGGTGACACCGTGGGCGATCACACGCTCGCCTGGTTGGGAGAGCTCGCAATTCCCGCCACCATCGGCAGCCAGATCGACGATGATCGTGCCTGGCTTCATGGCTCGCACCATCTCCGCTGAGATCAGCCGGGGCGCAAACACACCGCCGATCAGCGCCGTCGTAATGATTGCATCAGACTGGGCGCACTGAGCCGCCAACAGTTCCCGCTGGCGATCCCTTTCCTCTTGGGTCAGCTCCCTGGCGTAACCTCCACCGGCAGACGCCCCGTCCTTGAGCTCGATGCCGACGTATTTGCCCCCCACACTTTCGATCTGTTCCTTCACTTCCGGCCTGACATCGGTGGCAAACACGTTGGCCCCGAGTCGGCGGGCAGTCGCAATAGCCTGCAGCCCCGCTACGCCGGCGCCAATGACAAAGACCTTCGCCGCCGGGACCATCCCGGCGGCCGTCATCAGCATGGGGAAGTACTTGTTCAATTCAGCGGCCGCCAGCAGGGCCCCCTTGTATCCGGCGATGTTCGCCATGGACGACAGGGTGTCCATCGATTGGGCGCGGGTGGTTCGGGGAATTGCGTCAGTGGAGAATGCGGTGACACGCCGCGACGCGAGCGCCCGCACGGCCTCAAGGTTGCGGAGTGGCATGAGCGATCCGATGTACACCGCACCCGGACGCATCCACTCTGCTTCATGCCCTTTGCCATTCCGAGCCGCCGGCGGATTTACTTTGAGCACTAGGTCGGCGGAACTGAGCAACACGGCGGGATCATCGGTCGTGGTCACGCCGACCTCGCGATACACGGCGTCGGGAAAGCCGGCCTGCTCCCCTGCCCCGGCTTCGATCGAGATACTATAACCCGCCTGTATCAGCTTCTTACACGATTCCGGCACGAGCGCCACGCGGCGCTCGCCCGGCGAGGTTTCTCGCGGAACTGCGATACGCATGTGATTCCACTTGTGCGTGTGGGCACAACAGTCTAACGGGAGAAATCCTTCGCTGCGCTCAGGACGACACTGGTCGTACTCTGCCTTGGGCTCTGGAACCAGACCTGGCTCTCAGACTTCCACTCCCTACAGCTTGATTTCCGGCAAACGTATACCAGGCGCCAGTCCCGCGGTCAGCCGCTTCAATTCGGCGTTCAAGGCCTTTTCTACCTGATCCATCCGCTGCTTTTCCCCTGAGATCCGCTTGTTTGCTTCGGCCTGAACCGCCGCTACCCGCTGTCTCACCGGCTGGACCTTGTCGGCCACCAAACTATCAACCTTCGCGCGGACCATCCGCTCGGCGCGGGCTACCTCTTCACCGATGACCGCCTTGAGACGCTTGGCGATGGCCTGATCCAGATTGCTTGACACCGAGAGCTTGGGCGAGGAGATCGTGCCCCGGAGCTCTGCCACGAGATCCAGTGCCTTCAGGCCCGAGACGACGCGACCGACCAGACGCTCGAGATCATTGAGGGCTCGTCCGGTGGTGTCTGCAATCCAGCCGACCTGATCCGACCGAACCGCCCACCGACCGAAGATCCCCGAGCCCTTCATGGTGAACGCGAGCTCACTGGATCCTCTGCCTGGAGCAATGCTGAATGGAATTCCGGGAAGGTCGAATGAGGGAAGGTCGATACCCCGCAGCCTCGCGTTAACGGAATCCACCGTTTTCGAAGTGACGTGGTCGATAACGGCATCGACATCGATTGCTGCAATCGCCGACCCGCGGGCTTCCCGGCCCGCGCTGATGACTGCTGGACGCCCGTACAGTGCCGGCGCCGAAGTGAGGCCACGCACGCTGGCCTGATACGCGCCTTGCACCGGGCCGGTGCCGCCGATAACAAAGTCGATGGTGCCGCGCTCCAGCAGAAAGTTTGGGTACTCATTGGCTTTGGGAAACTCGATGGTCTCCCCTGAGGCACGCAGCCGCTGCGGGCCCGGTGTAGCCCTGGGACGGAGTCCCGGCGGCATGTACTTCTGGGCCAGCTCGGCCCAGTAGACCGCCTGCTTAAAGCGATCGATGCTCACTTTTCCGAATAGCGCCGTCCCGATCTCGGGTGCGGCGAAGGTTGGCAGCTTCAACAGCGACTTGGCGAAGGCAACGTCCTTCCCGGTGGCCTGATTGACCAGCTGCACACCCTCGCCCAGGGACTTCACCGCGGCCGTGGTGTTCTGCTCCAGGACGTTCAGTCGCTCCCGCGCGTCCGCGACACTTTTCAGGGTCTGTCGTACAGACTCGATTGCCTGCTTCGTGCCCTCGAGACCCAGGGCCTTTGCATCCGTGGCGCGGAGTCGCTCGACGAGGGCTCGAGCCGAGTCGATTGTGGGTCTCACATCCAGCTTCCGGAATCCTTCACTCAGTGCGTCGCGAGTCGAATCCGTACGGGCAAGAACGGCTTGAGCCTGCTTGATCGTGGTGAGCTGTTCGGGATTGAGTGCCAGCTGCCGGATGGTGTCAATCGGCGTGAGCGACAGGAGTGGTACGTCGAACTGGTTTGCCCACTGCTCAACCGCCCGGTACACTTGCCCTGTGAATCCCTCACGGCTCGGTGCACGGGCCGGTGTCTTGCGCTGAGTGTCGAAGCGCATGCCGCTCAAATTCAGCTGCTCGATGACGAGCTTTTTTTCCGCCAATGCCTCGGGATTCAACTTGAGCCGGATTTCCTCCGCCTCGATCAGGTTCCGGGTGAGTACAAAGGGATGTGCTATCTGGAGACGCCGAAGATCTACGGCCGCCTGGCGTGGGTGCAGATCCAGCACGCCAACGTCCACCTGAGTCCCCAGCAACTCGGTGCTGGCCTCTTCCGTGGTCTCGCGAGCGACTGGCTCGGCGAAGATCCATATCAATACCACAAGGATCAAGAACAACAGGAGCAGCGGGCCGATCGCCTTCCACCTGAAGATCTTGACGTTCATGGCCGGAACATGCGGTAGATATTGTAGACCTGAGATGCAGTCACTGCCTTGTAGAGCCGTGACTGCCGGACCCGTTCACCAATGGTCGCCCGGTACTTCGCGATACCGTAACGGGCCGCGAAGAAAATCGGCACGGTCAGGACCATCCATCCAACGACACTGCCGAGAACAACAGTGTTGTTGAAATTGGTGTAAGGGAGGATGGGTGTGTTGGTGAAGGTGGTCCACATGGGCCTCAGCGACGGCGCCTCCAGCAGCTCGAGACCTATGGCATGAAATACGGGATCAAGGAGGAATCCAACCGGCACGAACAACATCCAGCCAAGCATCCCGCCACCGAACGAGACATTGAGCAGGACGAGCAGGGAGAAGATGATGAGATTGTGCACATTCATGAGGGGGGTCAGGCCAAGAGCCGACCCCAAGGACATACCAAGTGCCACCTGCCCGGGCGTTCCAGCGGAGTGCAGCGTCTTGATGATGGACTGAATGAGCTTGAGGAGGCCTAACATGGTGATAAGGGTCTAGCGTCTACGGTCCACGGTCAAGGGAGGTGCTCAACCAGGCCTTGACTCTGGACTCCCGACCCTTGACTCTGTCCCCATGCCGCCACGCCAGCGCCGAACACCTCAGGTTCACAAGTTCGGCGGAGCCTCGCTGGCCGACTCTTCCGCCATCCGCAACGCTGTCGAAATCATCCAGCAGCACGGGTCGGAGCCCACAGTGGTCGTCGTCTCGGCCATGGCAGGAGTCACGGATGCCCTCCTGGAAATGGCTCGTGAGGCGGGGAGCGGCGCCGAGCACCCCGTGGCGTCACTAATTGCCCAGCTCCGCTCCCGTCACGCCGAGGTCGCCCGAACCCTGCTGCCTGCGGGTCGAGGCCGCGCCGGCATGCTGGCTCACGTCGGCAGTGTGTTCCAGGAGCTCGAGGCGCTCGCCAGTGGTCTTCGGCTCCTTCGAGAACTCACGCCGCGTACCACCGACTCGATTCTATCCCGGGGAGAGCGGCTCAGCGCCAGGCTGCTGGTCGCAACGCTGCAACAATCCAAGGTCGCCGCCAGGTACGTGGACGCGACGGACGTGATCCACACCGACACGTCCTTTGGGCATGCTTCCCCCGACCTCAAGCGGACCGACCGGAGCTGTCAGCGCCTCCTGCCACCTCTGCTGTCCCGCGGCATCGTTCCGGTGATACCCGGTTTCCTCGGCCAGGCTCCCGATGGCGAGGTCACCACGCTGGGCAGGGGAGGATCGGATCTCACGGCGACACTTGTGGCTCGCGCGGTCGGAGCGACCCGGGTGTCGCTCTGGAAGGATGTACCTGGCCTTCTTACAGCCGATCCTCGGGTGGTAGAGGACGCCAGGGTGATTCCCCAGCTCCACGCCCGCGAAGCAGCCGAACTGGCCTACTACGGCGCCAAAGTCCTTCATCCCCGGGCACTGATCCCGCTCGTTGGCCGGCGCACCTCGATTTACGTGCGACCGTTTGCCGACCCGCAGTCGTCTGGTACTGAGGTGTCTGAGCGGGTCCCGCCGGGTCGCTTCCCCGTAAAAGCGCTGACAGCGGCCGGGGGACAGGCACTTGTCACGGTGACCGGCAATGGCATGCTGGGCGTGCCGGGTATCGCCGCACGAACCTTTGCCGCCCTTCACACCAGGGCGATTTCGGTGTCTCTCATCTCGCAGGCCTCCTCGGAGCATTCCATCTGTTTCAGCGTACCAGAACCCTTGGCGGAGGCCGCCCGTCAGGCCCTGGTGC
>DATADG010000055.1:0-6204 GCA_036258655.1 Gemmatimonadales bacterium
TCCATGACCCACTCACTGGCCAGGAAGATGTGATGATCGTTTCTCCAGTGACCAGCACACTGGCCGCTGGAACACGGAAAGCTCGATCCTTCGATGACGGACCAGCGCACCCGGTCGAAGTTTCCCCGCAGTCCCGAGCACGCCTGCGTCTTGGCCCACCATTCTCGGTAGACAGGCGGTGGATCCATCGGTACATCGCCCACCGGATCAAAGCCACATCCCACCCCGGCGACAAGTACTGCCGCGGCCCGAAGCGATGAACGTGACACCCACTTCCAGGACATTCCGCCTCCGGTAGCCTGTCAAACAAAACCCTCGGCCGTGATCAGGCCTGTTTCTGGTATCGGAATGTGGGAAGCGGAACTGAAGCGGACTGACGAGCTACCTGGGCGCGAGCGCAATCAGCTCAGGGGCGGCACTCTTTCTTGGGATGATTCTTCGCCTTGTCCCTTAATTCGGCCAGCACTGCCTTGATATCGGAGCGCGAGAAGTACTTCTCCTCGTACTCCCACATGAGAAATCCACAGATATAGGGCTCTGCGAGATAAACCTCTCCCCAGGTTTTGATCTCCTTGGCACTCATCGCGAACTTGCCGACTTTGTTTCCCGGAATACCGCTGCTGCCACTCCCTCCGTCGAGGACGTTCAGCCCTCCGACCAGGGCCAGCCCGACCGCGCGAGCTTCACGAACCATCTTGGGAATGAAGGCTTCTATAGGAAGCCGGTATGTGGTAGAACCACAATGCGGGCAGTACTGCGCCCAGGTGGCATCGAGATACTTGTAGGTATGCCCAATCAGGTAATCAGGCCACGCCCGCACGATGGTGGCCATGTTGGGCCATAGTTCCTTGCTATACCGCGCCAGCTCATCGAGCTGCGCGGGTGAGACCATGTGGCCATTCCAATTCGTCCTGTCCGTCGGCTCCTCCAGGACCAAATGGCCGATGATGGTTCCATCCGCTATGTAGGAAGAGAAATCCAACCCGCGGAAGCCATCCACCCTGTTCTTCCACTTTTCGAAGCTGAATCCCTTCTCGTCCCGAAGGTAGTGCTCGTTGCCGGTAAGGTTGAGAATGACGCGTGTATTCGTACGTCTCGCAGCTTCCAGATCCGAGAGGAGCGTGGCTGGTGTCTGGCGGGGGCGGTAGGTGCCGGTGTACTGTGGGCCGTACAAGTCCGGAGGCACGAAGTAGGGTCCGAACGGAATTCCCTCGTGCACCGGAGGGGTTCCGGAACCTGTCGTATCCGGCGTGGGCGCTGTCGTGTCCGGTGGAGGCAGCGGCGGCAGCGAGTCACCCGGAGTCGCGGTGTCGGCGGGAGTGGGAGGCGTCGGCGTGGAATCGATTCGGTCCGGCAGTCGCCCGATGTCGGTGGTGGCCCCAGGACCATCACAGCCGACCAACAGGCAAAAAACCGACCCTAGTGCACGGATCCGCGTCATCAGTAAATCCAGTCCGCTCTCCCGCTTCCCGACCCTCGTCAGGGGATCCGCTGGTCGGAAGAACAAGTAGGTGGGTGCTGGGGTGTAAATTCTTGCACTTTCACCACCTGGTCAAGGATGGGCGTGACCCAGATCACATCTGAGGCCCCCATCAGCATGTACAACTCGTACCCACCACTCTGAGGAAAGGGCTGTATGAGGAGACTTCGAGTACATGGCGTGGTCATACCCGGACTGATGATCGGCCTGCTCGCCGGGTGTGAGTCGGCTGAGCGCAACGTGACACGTGACCAGAGTCCGGCGGCATCAGCCGAAAATCCGGCGGACACGGGAGCGGCCAGCCCAACCACCGGCGCCCCAGCAGCCACTCCCAGGGGCGGGTTGACCGACTCCAACATCGTTGCCGTGCTGGATGCGGCCAACAGGGCAGACAGCACCGCCGGCGCACTCGCGCTCAAAAAGGCCGCCAGCGCGCAGGTAAGAAGTTTCGCGAAGATGATGATCTCGGAGCACCACGCCCTTCGGGCCGAAGGCCAACAGCTCGCCAAGAAGCTCGGGGTCACCCCGAAGCCACCTGAAAAGGATCCCCTGGCTGGCTATGTCGCGAGCGAGATGAAAGCGCTCCAGAGCACACCTAGGGGGTCGGCATTCGACCGGGTCTACATCGACAACGAGGTCACACTACACCAGGCCGTGTTGGACTTCGCCAACCAGGCTCGAGTGACGACTCAGACGCCCGAGCTCCGGGCCTTGATTGAAAAAGCCATTCCGGTCGTGCGAAAGCACCTCGATCAGGCCATGGCGCTTCAGAAGCAGCTGACTCCGGCTGCCTAGGAACTGCCGTAGGTCAGCAGAACCGCCCCGGGTGAGGTCTCACCCGGGCGGCCCGCTTTAGAAAAGTGTTGAGGCTTGCCTTGGATGTGCTGAGTGGAAGGGTACTTAGCTAGTTAAGCTGTGAAGCGCTATAGGTGCTTCAGTGTGAAGCATGCTGGTCGAGCTTCCAGATGCTCAGCCTGTTACCGGAGTTTTCCGGCACGATTAGCAGGCCTCGCTCGTGGTCGACCACGAGATCGGCCGGTGCCTCCAGGCCCGACGCGATCTTTCGGGGCGTCGAGGGCTTGGCCCGGTGCACCAGGAACAGATCTCCCCCAGCGTTGTCACTGATGTACAACGCATCCTTCCCCGCAGCATCGATCCCGTCGGGTGCGCCGAGCCCTCGCGCAAGCTCCCGCCATGATCCCCGACCGTCAGTCACGGAGAGTACGCCGGTTCTGAACCCCACCGTGTAGAGCGTGTCTCCGCCGCCGCGGAACAGTCCGTTCACGCTGGACTGCGCCCGAACGGTATCACTGCCCTGCAACACAGCTGGCCGTTTCCCCGGCGTCAACCGGAACACGGCACCATGGCCGGCAGCGGTCGAGTCGCCGGTGTCGCTCACGTAGAGTGACCCTCCCTGCGCCGCGGCCAGGTCGTTCAGGAAGTGAAGCGGGCGGGGGAAGTCCTTCGAGGCATAGACCAGCTCGGCCTTGCCACGGGTAACCCGATACATCCCCTTCCGGTCCGCGACCCACAGTGTGGACCCGACGAACAGCACGCCGCACGGGTCCTCGAGACCGCGGGCATAGATCTCCGGAGTGCCTTTGTCCGGGTCGACTCGGTAGATCGCGCCATCGGTCCCGTTATCGAACTTGCCGAACGCGCTGACGTACCAGGCGCCATCAGGGCCAATGGCGACACTTTCCGGGCCGGGGATGGATTGGATCACCCGGGCTGGCTTACCAAGTGAAGCCGGTTCCTGGCTCCAGAGTTGAGCCGGGGTGAGAGCCAGTATCGAGAAAAGGAGGACACGCATAGCGTCTAGTCTCTGAAAAAAGAATAAGGGCTCGGGGCGCTGGAAGCGGCCTTGCGTAACTCTCGGCCGATGAAGAGCTTTCGTGCCCGGGCGTGGTGGCAGAGTGGTTGAATGCAGCGGTCTTGAAAACCGCCGAACCCGTAAGGGTTCCGTGAGTTCGAATCTCACCCACGCCGCTGCCTCCAAAGAACGGTGGGACTCCAAACGACCCACATCGGGAGCCCCGCTGAACCAACGGCCCTGTGTCAGGGCTTCCAATACAATGCTTAGCGGATGATGCCGAACCCGGCCCACTCCTGCCGGAGGGCTGCGGCCGTAGCGGGATCCAACGTGATCTCTCGGTAGAACTCCGCCGCCGCCCCACCCTCCGGCATCCCCAGCCGGCGTCGCGCCTCGGCGACAGGCACATCCCACAAATCGTGGACTGGAATATTGAACAGATTCGTCAGCCGGGTCCTCCGAGCGTAGTCATAGGCCCGATTGAAGACTCCCGCCCGGATGCCCCGGCCTACCTGCCTGAAGGACGCGATCCGCCGGGCGCATTCCACAAACGCCCCGCCGTAGAAGAGCATCCAGCCGAGCACTCTGGGGACGCCTCGCGACGCGAAATACAGCCCCTGCTCCGCCGCTTCCCCCGCCAACAACACCAGCGGGGGCTCGTCATGCGTGAAGGTCGTCCCCGTCAGTACGTGCGAGGCGTCGTGCACCAGGTAGATCTCCTCCGGCGGCCTCGAGCCATTGATCAATTTCCGGAAGACCTTCAGGAAGTGCGGTTTGGCCGGAACGGGAAGGCCCACGTACCCGTTGACGTCCCGGAACCGCTGGACGGCCTGGCCGAGGGTGATGGTTTCGCGGTCGCTTTCCCAGTCGTAGGAAGACAGCAAGAGCTGGGCGGCCGAATCTCGTTCTCCGCGGATCCGCTCCGGTACCGGAACCTGTTCTACCCGGGATGTCATGAGGCAGCCACGATCGCCGCCGGCTCGGCCATCCGCTCAGAGATCTCGCTCTCGAGGTCGGCTTCGGACCGGCGGCTGATGTACCGCCGGTACCATACCTCTGCACTGAGAAGGAGCCAGATCCGATTTCCATGGTCGTACTGGCGAGCCAGGTGCTCGTCGACCAGCTGTTTCATTCGCTCGGCGCGGAGATAGCCGTCACGCACCAGCTCACTGTTCAGGAGAAGGCGCGGTGCAAGCGCGCGAACTTCGCCCTCCAGGATGTACATCAGCGGTGAGGCGAACCCCTGCTTGCGCCGCCGCAGAACCTCAGGAGGCAGGTATCGCTCACCCAGCCGCCGCTGCAGATGACGCAGACGCCGCCCCCGGATTTTCAGGCTCGCCGGCACCCGGGCCATGAACTCGGCGAATCGGGGATCCAGGAAGGGAGAGCGGGATTCCAGGCTGTAGGCCATCGTGGCGCGATCCAGAATCGTCAACGACTGGCCGGGCAGACGCGACATGCAATCCACATACATCATTCGGTCGATCGATTCTTCCGCGTTCGGTGCCGCGTACAGCTCCAGCAGACACGCGTCCGGTCGACCATCCTGAAGCTGGTTCCGAAAGGCGGGTGCATACAGCTCCGCTCGATGAGCCTCGTTGAACCAGAAGAACTGCAGACTTTCCGCGTACCGTTCGCCGCCCGTCTTGCGGGCCATTAAATCAACCCACCGGAGCTTGTGGGTGAGGCTCTTGAACGTGAACTGGTCCGGCAGTCGCCTCAGCACCTGCCTCGACACCGCGTTGCGAACCACCTCTGGAACGGCGCGGTATGTGTTCAGCCAGCGATCCGCCGCATAACGATCGTAGCCCCCGAACAGCTCATCGCCGCCGTCGCCGCCCAGCACCACCTTCACGTGGCGGGCAGTCATTTTGGCGAGATGCAGCAGGCAGATCGAGAGCGGGTCAGCCGGCTCGTCCAGCGCGGACACCAGACGCGGGAGGTCATCGACGACGCTGGGGGTCACCTCCTCGGCGTAGTGCTTCGTCCCGTAGCGGGCGGCGACCGCTGATGCGTAGGGCAGCTCGTTCAGATCGCGGTACGGGATCCCCATGGAGAATGTCCGGAGCTCCGAGCCCAGGTTCCGGGCCGCATACGAGGCGATGAGCGTAGAGTCCAATCCCCCGCTCAAGAAGGCGCCGACCGGCACGTCGGCCAGCAGGTGCAGCTTGACCGTTTCGGCGAGCAGGGCGTCGATCCGCTCCAGTGTCTCCGCTTCGGAATAGGTCCACTTGGGGCCGTAGGTCAGGTCCCAGTATCGCTCGATCCGGCTCCTTCCGTTCTCCCATACCAGGTAGTGCGCGGGCTGAAGTTGCCGGACGCGCCGGAAGAAGGTCTCCGGCGGATGCACGAACCGCATGGTGAGGTACTGATCGAGTGCCTTAGGCGACAGCTCGGCCAGGGAGGGATCATCGGCCAGCAACGCCTTCATCTCCGACGCGAAGATCAGCTGCCCTTTCTGTTCGGTAAAGAAGAGCGGCTTCTGACCGAAGTGGTCTCGCGCGAGCAGCAGCCGCTGACGACGGCGGTCCCAGATAGCGAAGGCGAACATCCCCCGCAAGCGGGCAACCATGCCCTCCCCATGCTCCTCGTAGAGGTGCACCAGTGCCTCGGTGTCGCAGCTGGTGCCGAAGCGGTGCCCCTTGGAGACGAGCTCCTCGTGGAGGCTCGGAAAGTTGTAGATCTCGCCGTTGAACACGACCACGATACTGCCATCCTCGTTGGTCATCGGCTGATGACCGCCGGCGAGGTCCACAATGCTGAGACGGCGCATCCCCAGACCCAGCCCACCCTCGAGAAAGGTGCCCCAGTCGTCCGGTCCCCGGTGCGCAATGGCGTTGCACATCCGTAGGATCTCCGCTTCGGTGACCGGCACCGAGCCCGCTTTACCTGCAATGCCGCACATCTAGGC
>DATADG010000056.1:0-8301 GCA_036258655.1 Gemmatimonadales bacterium
TCACCAGGCTGCAGCCGCTCACGATACTGCTCCAGCATCCCGCGAACCGTTTCCGTCAGCTCGTCTGGCTCGGCGCCGACCTGGAGCATGAGGAGCCCGCGCAGGACATCGGCGGCTCCGGCCATAAACTCGGAGAGGTCCACCCCCGCATCACAGAGGCGGTCCACCAGTGGGAATACGGCGCCCGGGTTTTGGTCCACCACCAGCTGCAGCAGCTCCTGATACAGCTCATCATCCGCCAGCCCGAGCACCTCGCGAACGCGAGCCGCGGTCACGTTGGCATCGCCGAAGCTGAGGCACTGGTCCAAAATCGAGAGCGCATCCCGCATGCCGCCGTCGGCGTGCCGGGCAATGAGGGTGAGGGCATCGTCATCGGCCCCGAATCCTTCTGCGGAGAGGACCTGGCGAAGGCGATCGCGAATGGCGCCGGGGCCGATGCGCCGAAAATCGAAACGCTGAAGTCGTGACATCACCGGTGCGGCCGACGCGGCGATCTTCTGCGGTTCCGTGGTCGCGAATACGAACACCACACCGGGCGGCGGCTCCTCCAGGATTTTGAGCAGCGCGTTCCAGGCCTCCCGAGTCAGCATGTGCGCTTCATCAATGATGTACACCTTCGAGTGTCCCTCACGGGATGCCGCGTACATTGCCCGCTCCCGGAGCTCGCGGGCATCATCGACGCCGCGATTGCTGGCGGCGTCGATCTCTACCACGTCAAGATTCGCGGAACCGTTCCAGATGCGGAGACAGTTTTCGCATTCGCCGCAGGGGTCCCCCGACGGCTCCCGTCGGCCGCAGTTGAGCGCCATGGCCAAGATCCGGGCCGCTGTCGTCTTGCCTACGCCCCGAGGGCCGGTCAGGAGATATCCATGTCCTACCCGGCCTCGCGATACAGCGCCTCGGAGGACGGCGGCGACATGATCCTGCACCATCAGATCGGCGAAACGTTTGGGGCGGTAGCGGCGGGCGAGAGCGATGGTCATGGATGGTGGCTATTCGCTGGGCTATGGGCTGCTCCTCGTGTCTACCCGTCTCCGCATCCGGAGACGAGAGTCATCCGCCGCCTACCCAGAGCGCATAGCCCATAGCCGGTGGTGCGGGGAGGCAGTGCGGAAAGAAAATGCCCCAGGCACCCCGAAGCGACACCGGACATCGCTTAGCGCTGCTACCGGCGAGGTCCTGACGCGGTTCACGCGCCGGCGCCCTTCGGACCTGAGGCATCTCAAATATAATCGCGCTCCACAGGGGTTGGAATCGCCTCAGCGCGACGGAGCCAGGTTGGAGCTATACATATCGACCACATACTTCCAGCTGCCGTCCGGCTGCTTCCTGAGGATCTCCACGAACTTGCCTTCGTCGGCCATCCCCGGCTCGGACCTGGCCTTGGGGACCGCCGTGAAGCGGTAGTGTCCCACATTGTAGGCCAGGTCGCCGCGGCCTTCGATGGTGTCCGAACCGATCTCGAACTTTACAGTATATGCCTGAAAAAACCCGTCCCAGAACTTCCGGATGGCGCTCTGGCCGCGCTGAGGCGGAGCGTTCGGCGGGAGCAGCATCGCGTTGCCGGTATATACCGCCGCCACTGCATCTGCATCTCCGGCGTTGGCTGCGGTCATAAACGCGGAATCGGCTGCCCGGATTCCCACCCGATCTGTCTCGCTCAGCTCAGCCGGAGGTGCGCTGCTGGCACCACCTCTGTCGGGCGCACACCCCGAGCCCATGAGAAAACCAGCTGCGAGGAACGCACCGGTACGTGCAAAATCAAACACGTGACCTCCTGAAAGTTTGTCGGACGCTATCCGAGGATGGCTTGCTGCCGATCCAGCATCTTCTTGAGCTCCCACGTCTCCGCCACCACGGCGCCGAGGAGAAAGACCAACGCCGTGTAGTACACCCAGAGCACAAAGAGCACGATTGCACCCAGGTTCGCGTCGCCCCCGAGCCCCTCGAACGAGGCGAAGTTCGCCAGGTACAGCGCATACAGCCGCTTGGCCAGCTCGAACAACAGTGCCGTAAAGGTGGATGCCAGCAGCGCCGTTCTCCAGGGAAGCCGGCGAAGCGACGCGTAGCTGTAGGTGACGTAGAAGAGCGACACCGAAAAGCTAAAGGCCAGGAATTCGCCGAGGAACCGGCCCACCGTCGATACGAAGAACCCGAGTTGCGGCACGCTGGCCGCGCCGCGCGCCTGGAGCACGGCCAGCCCGGTGCTCAACAACGTATTCGCCAGAAACAGAATCACAGTCGCAATGACCATCGAGGCATCGCGCAGCTTGGCCAGCACGAAGAGCGTCAGGATAGCGCGGTGCCGCGTGGGCCGCAGCGACACATCGTAGATATCATTGAGCGCGGTCCGGATCCCGGCGAAGAGGCGAGTGCTGAACCAGAGAAACGCCGGGGCCGCATACAACGAGAGTTCACCCCGGTTCCTCGCGATCCCCGACAACAGGCGCTCCAACACATTGAGCGGATCGCGGTCCGGCAGCGCGGCCGACGGAGGAAGAAACTGGTCGAACAGGTGGGAGGTATCGACCTCAGGCTCGTAGGTGACGTTCTGGGCGAGGAGGGTGAATCCGATCAGGAGTAAGAGGATGAATGGTATGGACGCCAGTAGGGCGTCGAACGTTAGTGCGCTGGCGAGAAACGGAATATTGTCTTCATCAGCGGCCTGGAGTGTTCGGCGGATAAAGCCGGAGATGGACCGGTGCCATCCACCCGGCCTGGAGCCGCTCAGGCGAGCGGCTCCTCGAGATCGCCAGGTGACCGGCGGCGGGCACGAGCATCCGCCAAACGACGCTCGAGCTCCTCTCGCGGTGATGGTTTGGCGCTACGTCCGTAGGACGCGGAACCTTCTTCTTCCTCGAGATCCTCCTCCTCCTCCTCCAGCATCCCCCGTAGCGAGTCTCTGGCACCGCCAAACTGCTCAGAGATCTCGTCCAGCTTCTCTTCAGTGGCCGCCCGAATCTTCCAGAGCTTCCGCTGCAGGTTGCGGCGAGTTTCTTCGCCGCTGCTGGGGGCATAGAGTAAGGCCATACCGGCGCCGAGGAGCGCACCCCAGAACAGCCACTTGGCCGAGGAGTCCCCTCCCCGCACGACATAGACCACCTCTTTGGGCTTGCGACGCATGCGCTCCTCCTATTCCCCGGCGTCGGGGTCGTCGGCGGCGGCGACCAGCACGGGCTTGAGTGCCGCGTGATGCTGGATCGGGGCCTGAATGAACCGGTTCACCTGGTCTTCGGTACCGTTCACGTTCAGCTGCTCGAACAGGAATGAGAACGTCTTTTCCAGATCGGCTGCGATAGCCGCGCGCACATCTTCCGGCAGGGACCACAATTCCCGCTTGAACGGTCCGATGGCTTTCTTACGGGCCTTATAGTAGAACTGCTCGTTGGTGTCTCCGCTCTTCCGCTCCCCCGCGGCATTTTCGTCCAGCCAGGTCCGAATGCGTTCCCGCAGCTCCTGAGGGAGCCGGGGATGGTCGAAGACGATGTTCTGGAAATTGGTAGCCAGATGGATCTCAGCCGTCTCGATCCGGGGAAAGTTACCGAAGGCGTTCGGTGGCAGCGTGCTCGCTCCGTGCTGCACCGCGCCAGCGAGTCCATACTCCTCCCGGGCCACCTTGGACAGCGCGGCAAGCGCCTGCAAGTCCAGCTTGACATCAGCTATGGTGCCGTCGGGCAGTACCACACCTCCGTGCGAGGTCCCGGTCTGCACCGATATCTTGCTGATGCCGATCTCGTCCCCCAGCGCTGCGAGGCTCTGGTTATAGCCTTGCATGAAGGCATGCAGCTCTTCCACCGTGCTGTTCTTCATGCCGACTTCGCCGATCTCCGCTCCGACCGACACGGTAACACCCTCAGGCTCGTGCTGCCGGATGAATGCCGTTATCTCAGCGGCTCGCTCATAGTTGAGCCGTTGCTGCTCGGTCAGGGTCGGCTGGGAAAGGTCGACGAGGGTGGACGTGTCCACATCGATGTTGTAGAAGCCGGCGCCCACCTCTTCGGCGATCAACTTCTTCACCTCGCCGACCTCCCCCTCGGGGTCGGCCTGGTACTTCTTGTGATTGACCTGGCAATGGTCACCCTGAATGAACAGTGGCAGGGCGTAGCCCTCACGCAGAGCTGCCGCGATCATCACGGCGACGTACTCAGCGGGCCGCTGCTCGGTGTAGGCTATCTCCGAGCGCGCGATCTCCAGAATGATGGCCCCGGCCTTCCGAGCGCGCGCGGCGCGGAAGATGGAGCGCGCCGTATCATAGGCCAGCATTCGCACGTTGATGGCAGGAACCGTGAACCCGCCGCATTCTCCTCTGCCCCTGGCGAGATAGAGATCGTTGATGCTGGCCGGCCGTGCGCCGGTCACCTGTCCCAGTTCCCAGAGCAGCCACCGCGCTGCCTCTCGGTCTTCCCCTGTGCCGAAAACCGCTTGCCAGGCAAGGCGGTCGGTGGCTGGCGAGCGCAGCCTGGCCTGATCCCGCACCTTGACCCCACCCGGCACCAGCACCACCCCACCGTCGTATACCTCCACCACCCGCTGAGTTGCATTAGGCATGCACGTCTATCCTCTTGTGAGCAGTATCCATGCGCCGTTCGCCAAAACTAGGCCGGGATGCGAAGAGCGTCAAACGATGGACGGGCGGACCGTCGGTCATCAGACTTCATCACGATTGCCGCTCGGCTTGCTGGTTGCCGGCTCGTAGCCGGGTCTGCCCATGGCGGCATAGGTCAGCCGCTTCCCTAACTCGACCCCAGGTTGGTCGAACGGATCGATACCGTACCAGACCCCCGCGTAGCCGGTCGCGAGTTGGAAGAACATGAGAGCCTCGCCGATCGTCGCCGCTGAGAGGTCCGGCAGGTGGAGGGTGCAGTTCATTCGTCCCATCTGAGCCAGTGCCGTCGACGTGGCCTGGTATTCCGCCTTCAGCAGCTCGCCCAGCGTATGTCCCGGGAGGTATGCCAGATCCGGCGGCAGCTCCGCCCCGGTTTCTGAGGCCGGGATGTGTACTTCCGCGCTGAGCTGCTCCACGGTCATGAATGTGATGACCTTGTCGAACGGCCCCTCCATGAACAACTGCACCTGACTGTGCTGATCAGTGGCTCCAACCGCCGCCACCGGCGTCGGACCGACATGCACCGTGCGGCCTTCGCGATCCACCCGCTTGCCCAAACTTTCGGCCCAGAGCTGGCGGTACCATTCAGCGAACTCTCGCAGGCGATCGGTGTATGGCATCAGGACATGCACTCGGGCCTGATGGCGGACATCCGCCTCCCAGTGCAGGGCCGCATACAGGGCCGCAGGGTTCTGCAGCAAATCGTTGCTGTCGGTCCGCTCGAGCACGCGGCGGGCGCCCTGCAGCAGACCATCGATATCGATGCCCACCAGCGCGGCCGGCAGCAGACCCACGGGCGAGAGGACACTGAATCGTCCACCGACTTCGGGAGGTACCTCGAGGGTGGCAATGTGATCGCGCTGCGCGAGCTGCCGGAGTGCGCCACGTTCCGGATCAGTAGTGAAGACGAGATGCCGGTACGCCGCGGCCCCCAAGGTTCGCTCCAACCAGGCGCGCACCACCAGGTACTGCGCCATCGTCTCCGCGGTCCCTCCCGACTTGCTGATCACGTTCACCAAGACCCGACGTGGGTCAATCCGCTCGAGAGCGGCGGCGACCGACGTAGGGTCGACATTCTCCAGCACGGTGAGCCGGGGAAAGAATTCCCGCCCCTCGTCGTCCAACTCGTTCCACGCCGGCGGCCGCAGCGCGTTGAGCAGCGCTTTAGTACCCAGCGCAGAGCCGCCGATTCCGAGTACCAGCACGTGGTCGTGCGCCTGACCCAGACCTTCGGCAAAAGCGCGGATGGCCTTTACTGTGGGTCCCTGATCCACCAGCCGGTAGAAGCCGTATTCGCCGGCACTGCGCCGCCGACGCACTTCTGCCTGGACTTCCGCAAACCGGTGGGCCAGCTGGACGAGCCGGCCCCGGTCGAGGCCGTGCTCCTGATCGAGAGCGTCCCGAAACATTCGCCCGTACTGCAGCTTGATCACGCCACCTCCACGGTCAGTCCGTCGTAGGCAGGGAATACTCCCGCAGGCAGCCGCGCCTCCAGCTCAGCGTGCCCGGTCTCGTGCGTCAGATGGGTGAGATAGGTCCGCCGCGCACCGAGCTCCTGCGCGGTCTGAATCGCTTCGGAGATGCTCAGATGAGTGGGATGCGGGCGCCACCACAGGGCGTTCAGCACGAGCACCTCGAGGCCTTGCAGCTGCTGGCGCTGGGCCACGGGAATTTCCTTTATGTCGGTGATATAAGCCAGCCGCCCGAACCGATATCCGAACACCCGCAAATGACCATGCTGGAAAGCCAGCGGAAGCACCTCAACGCCTGCAATCCGGATCATCCGCTCCGGCTCCACAGCGTGGAGCGTCAGTCGCGGCTTCGACGTCCCTTCATATGGCCGCACCGAGTCATCGAAGATGTAATTGAACGACGCACGCAGCCGCTCGAGCGTTTCCTCCGGCCCGTAGAGGGGCAGCGGCTTCCGCTCGCGCACCGAAAAGATCCGCAGATCGTCGATACCGTTGATGTGGTCCGCGTGTTCGTGAGTGTAGGCCACTGCGTCGATGCGCGAGATGCCGACGGAAATGAGCTGCAGCCGAAGCTCCGGTGGGGTGTCGATCAGAATCGTGGAACCTGCGGCCTGGAGTACTGCGCCCGACCTGGTGCGTCTGTCTCGCGGGTCGTCAGAGGAGCACACTGCACAGTGACACCCGATCTGGGGCACGCCGAACGACGTACCGGTGCCCAGAAACGTCAGCCGCATCTCCTAAACTGCTTCGACCTTCAGGAGGTTGGTAGTGCCGGGCCGGTCGAAGGGAACACCCGCCGTCACGACGACGCGCTCACCAGGCTGCGCCAGCTTCCGCTCGAGGATCTGCTGCCTGGCGACTGCGAGCATTGCGTCATAGTCGGTGGAGTGTACAGTCAAAGCAGGCGTCACGCCCCACACCAGCGACAGCTGGCGGAAGGTCTCCGGCTCGGGTGTGCAGGCAAAGACGGGCACGGTTGGCCGGCAGGTGGCCACCTTGCGCGCGGTGAACCCGCTGCTCGTGAAACAGACGATGAGCGGCGCGGACAGCATTTCTGCGGCGGCACAAACAGCGACGGCGATAGCGTCCTCCGTCCGTACGGGGCCGCCAGGCTGCGCCGCATGATGCCGCAGGAGGCCCTGTTCGGCGGATCTTCGTCCCAGCGCGGCGTCGATCGTTACCCCCCGCGTCTGCCTCTGGCTTTCCATTTCACGCGCGATGCGATCCATGGCCTGCACCGCCTCGAGGGGATACTCTCCCACAGCAGTTTCCGCGGACAGCATCACCGCGTCGGTCCCATCCAAAATGGCGTTCGCCACATCGGAGGTCTCCGCACGGGTGGGCCGGGGAGCATGCACCATCGACTCGAGCATCTGAGTGGCGGTGATCACCGGTTTTCCGTGGAGGCTCGCCTCACGGATGATCTGCTTCTGGATCAGCGGTACCTCTTCGAACGGCAGTTCCACACCCAAATCGCCGCGGGCCACCATGATCGCATCCGACGCATCCAGGATGCCACACAGGTTTCGAATGGCGGTGTCCTTTTCAATCTTGGCTATCAGCTTCACGCCTCGTGGCACCAGGCTGCGAAGCTGCTCCAGATCCTCCGGACGGCGCACGAAAGAAAGGGCGATGTAGTCTACCCCCAGGTCACGAGCGTGCTGCACGTCCTCCTTGTCCTTCTCGGTCAAGGCCGGAGCACTCACCTCGATGCCAGGCAGGTTCATGCCCTTGTGGGCCTTGAGCTCACCGCCGTAATGCACCACGGCATCAACTCGTTCCTCTTCGATCCGCCGCACCTCCACCGCCATCAGTCCGTCGTCCAATAGAATCCTGGCACCGATCCGGACATCCCGCGCCAGGTCGTCGTACGTGGTCGGTATTTCACCCGGTCTGGCGATGTGCTCGGGGGCGAATACCACGTGCTGGCCCGGCTCCAGGCGGATGGCGCTGGGCAGATTCCCCACACGGATTCGTGGGCCCTGCAAATCGAGCAGCACCGCCGCCGCCTCACGGCGTCCGTCCAGAACCGTGCGGAGTTGGTGCACCCACCGCGAGCGAATTTCCGGTGTGCCATGTGACGCATTGATGCGTACGACATTGACTCCCGCATCGAGCAGAGCGGTCATCTGTGCCGGCGTTTCCCAAGCCGGTCCGAGTGTCGCGACGATTTTGGTACGACGGAGGGGTGCACGAGGCATGCATCAGTCTAATGGAGAGGGG
>DATADG010000057.1:0-7109 GCA_036258655.1 Gemmatimonadales bacterium
CCTGAATGGGACCTGCCTTGCGATCAGCACGGACGTGAGCGTTGAGCAGGTTCACTTCCGGCTGGATTGGATCGACCTGAGCGATGTCGGCTGGCGGGCAACGGCAGCAGCCCTTTCCGACCTGGCTGCGGAAGGAGCCGAGCCCGCGGGTTTGCTCAATGCGCTGACGATCCCATCCGGTGCCACGCCATCAGACTTGCTCCAGATCACCACCGGTATCCGCGATGCCGCCAGGGCTGCGGGCGCTCCGGTGCTCGGTGGCGATCTTTCGTCGGGGCCAGCATGGAGCCTGGCAGTGACAGTTCTCGGGTTCACTGATCGTCCTGTCACTCGAGCCGGTGCGAAACCCGGTGATTCTCTCTGGGTCACGGGTGCGCTCGGCGGCACGCGAGCCGCGCTCGAGGCGTGGCGGCGGAAAGACCAGCCGACCCAAGAAGCGCGGCGTCGCTATGCCCGCCCCCTTCCACGGATCGACGCTGGGCGCTGGCTCGCAGCCCATGGAGCACGGGCAATGATCGATCTAAGCGATGGTCTCGGTGGCGATGCCGCACACATCGCCGCCGCCTCGGGAGTGGCGTTGCACATCAACCTCGACCAAGTCCCCGTGGCTACCGAAGCGAGGGATGAAGCTCGCCGGTCCGGTACCTCACCTCAGCGCTTTGCCGCAGAGAGCGGCGAGGAATTCGAGTTGCTCGTGGCGCTCCCGCCGGAGTTCAACCAGAACGATACCTTCGTGCGGGAGTGTGCTCTTCCGCTCACCCTGATCGGAAGCGTCGATCGCGGCAGTGGTCTCCATGTCGTCTCGGAAGGGCAGCCAGTCCATCTCACAGGGTTCAACCATTTCGGTTGAGGATCGAGTGCCACCCGGCTAGCTTCGGGGCCGGCAATCGGTCGGGCGGTCAGTCGGTCACTCGCTCACTAGGTCAGTCTGGTGGTCAGCGGTGGTCTGTTTGCTGCGCTCTCGTTCCGCTCGTTCCCTCGTCCCTTCATTACATCCATCATGTCCACCATCATCGAAGTGCATGCCCGTGAGATTCTGGACAGTCGAGGCAATCCCACGGTCGAGACCGACGTCGTTCTGTCGAGCGGAGCGCAAGGCCGTGCCGCCGTCCCCAGCGGGGCCTCGACAGGCGAGCACGAAGCTGTCGAACTGCGCGACGGCGATGCCAAGCGGTTTGCCGGCAAGGGGGTGAGCGAGGCGGTCCGCAACGTCAACGAGGTGCTGGGACCGCGACTCGAGGGCCGCGCCGCGGCAGATCAGATCGAGATCGATGCGGAGATGATGGATGCAGACGGAACTCCAAACAAAAGCAAGCTGGGAGCGAACGCCATCCTGAGTGTGTCCCTCGCGGTGGCCCGGGCGGCGGCGCAAGATTGCGGGCTCCCACTGTACCGCTATCTCGGCGGCCCCATGGCTCGCGTGCTCCCGGTGCCAATGATGAATATCCTGAACGGTGGGGCGCACGCGTCCAACAACGTGGATGCCCAGGAATTCATGATCGTGCCGATCGGAGCTGACAGCTTCCCGGAAGGGTTGCGCGCCGGGGTCGAGGTGTTCCACGCGCTCAAGAAGGTCTTGAGCAAGATGGGATTATCCACCGCAGTTGGTGACGAGGGCGGATTCGCCCCCATGCTCCCCTCCAATGAGGCGGCACTCGATGTCGTCATGCAGGCGATTACATCCGCAGGGTACGAGCCCGGGCGCGACGTAGCGATTGCACTGGATGTCGCCGCCAGTGAGCTGTACCAGGAGGGGGAGTACGTCTTCAAGAAGGGGGACAAGAGCCGACGGTCGGCGGAAGCCATGGTGGATCTGTACGCCGGCTGGGTCGACCGCTATCCCATCGTGTCGATCGAGGATGGACTCGCCGAGAATGACTGGGCCGGTTGGGCGTTGCTAACCGAGCGGCTGCACGAGCGCGTGCAACTCGTGGGAGACGATCTTTTCGTTACCAATGTCGACCGGCTCGGACGGGGGATCGAAGAGGGGGTTGGCAACGCGGTGCTGGTGAAGGTGAACCAGATCGGCACCCTCACCGAGACTCTCCAATGCATCGAGCTGGCGAAGGGGAGCGCCTATGGCGTGGTGATCTCGCATCGGTCCGGCGAGACTGAAGACACCTTCATTGCCGATCTGGCGGTGGCCACGGGCGCGGGGCAGATCAAAACCGGCAGCGCCAGCCGCACCGATCGCACTGCCAAATACAATCAGCTGCTCCGGATCTCCGAGGAGCTGGGCGACCTGTCCCACTACCCGGGACGGGACCTCTACCAGCTGTGAGTCTTCGCCGGTGGGGCATCATCGTGGGACTCCTCCTGGCGTTGTACTTCGCGCTCCAGGGCGGGGAGTACGGCATCCTCGACCTGCACCAGCTCCGGGAATCAGAGGTGGAGGAGAGCACCGCGGTAGCCCGGTTGCACCAGGTGGTAGATTCGCTCGAGCGACTGGCGAGGGCCATTGAACGAGATCCGCGAGTGCAGGAGCGGGTGGCTCGGGAGCGTTTCGGGATGATCCGGAAAGGGGAGTTCCTGTACCGGCTGGTCCCGACGGCAGAAAGTGACCGGTGAGCAGTAAGCGGTAAGTGGGACGGTAGGCACAGGACTGATATGATGAAAGAGGGCTTAGAAGCGGATATCTTCCAGGCCGTGAGCCGTCCAGTCGCTCACTGCTCACCGCTCACGGTTGTTAAGACGGCAGGGTAGCTCAGCTGGTTAGAGCACGGCACTCATAATGCCGGGGTCGCGGGTTCGAGTCCCGCCCCTGCTATAACGTCGAAGCCTCGCGCTCAAAGAGAGTTGCGGGGCTTTCTTCAAGCTGTTTCTCAGCAACTCAGGCCGTCGGCGACACTCCTTCTTCTTCCGCACCAAAGTTTACGTGTTCTGCCCTGTCCCAGGGCTGGTATGTCCTTTGCCCCCTCTACCACATCGGACGTGAGCGCGTCGTGATACTGCGTCTGCCTGCCAGACTTCGTGCAAGACACCGGGGGAGTCATGAACGCGAGAGTGTTTCGAGGGCTGCTGCTGACGCTGCCGCTGGTGGCGGTGGGCTGCCAAAGCTCCGCCCACAGCTGCTCCACCTGCGAGAGCACCGTCGTCGTTGCCGCGACGGGTGAGCCTCACTCCCTGTTACCGCCGCTAGTGTATCAGAGTGTCGGGCGCGACATCAGCGATCTCATCTTCGAGCGGCTCGCCGATCTCAAGGCCGGAGGATCTCCGCTCGATCCGGCGGCGTTCGTACCCCGGCTCGCTGCGCGGTGGGAGCGGATCGATTCGCTGACCTGGCGCTTTCGACTGCGCGACGGAGCGCGTTGGCAGGATGGGACGCCCGTGACAGCGGAGGACGTTCGATTCTCGTTCGAGGTGTTCGCCGACTCAATCGTGGACGCGGTCGCACGGACCTACCTGGCAAACCGAATCCGGGTCGAGGTGGAAGATCCTCGCACCGTTCGGATCCGCTTCAACGAGCCATCGCCGGAACAGTTGTACGATGCCACCTATCATGTCCGAATCCTCCCTCAGCACGTCTGGTCCAGGATTCCCCGGGAGACCTGGGCGGCGGACACAAATCTCGCCCGTCTGGTGGGCTCAGGACCCTACCGGCTGCACAGTTGGAAGCGGGGCCAACACGCGATTCTTGTCGCCGACACCTCTGCCCAACGGAAGCCGCGGATCGGCCGGGTGATCTGGCGGTTCACAGGCGATGCGGAAGCAGCACTGAACCTGGTGTTGAGCGGCGAAGCCGACCTCCTGGAATCGATAGGGTCACCGCAGCAGATCGCGCGCTTCGAGGGTGATACCCTGTTCGAGCTGCGCTCCTATCCGGCTGCCGTGTACGGATTTCTCGCGTTCCGGGTGGCGGATCGGGGAGGCAAACCTCATCCCGTGTTCGGAAACCGTGTGGTACGCCGGGCACTCGTCATGGGAACAGATCGTACCACCGTCGCCCGGGCCTTGTTTGGCAAGGAAAGCCGGGCTCCAGCGGGACCAATGTCTCAGCTGCTCTGGATCAACAGCCCGGATGTGGCTGTGCTTCCCTACGATACGAGTGCAGCAGCGCGCGCTCTGGATGCGGCTGGATGGCAGCGCGGGCCCGACGGCGTCCGTAGGTCAGGAGGCACCCCGCTCGCTTTCAACATTCTCGTGCCCAGCACGAGTGGAAGCAGGCGGCAGGCCGCGGTGATGCTTCAGGAAAGCTGGCGCCACCTCGGTGCCAAAGTCTCGGTGACTGCTGTGGATTTTCCGGTATTCCAGGAGCGGATCCGGACCGGGAAGTTCGACGCCTATATGGGGGCCTACCTCGACGAGCCGAGCGCACGTGGACTCGCAGATGGCTGGACCAGAGCCGGCTGGGACGGCCTCAACTACGGCAGGTACAGCAACCCGGTTTTCGACTCGTTATTGTCGAAGGCAGCTCGCACGGATCAGGTTCGCGCCGCCCGACTACTCTATCGGGAAGCGTTGGACACACTAAACGCCGATGCTCCGGCGATCTTCCTGTACGCGCCAGCTAATGTCGCAGCTGTGCGGCGCACACTGTCCGGTATTCGCATCAATCCGTACTCGTGGTTGAGTGACCTTCCCGAGTGGCGTCCAACACCGACAGCGGTCCGGACCGCTTCGGTGCCCCGAGCATCCCCCTGACCGAGTCCAGGCTGCCGTCGTGCGGCGCCGGCTGCAACTCCAGAATGTGAGCGAGCAGAGGATAGACGTGAATGTTCCGGAACGGCTCGACCACCAATCCTTTCCGGAATGCGGGACCGCGTGCAACAAAGATCGCTCGCATCGATTCGTTCTCCGGAGCATGGCCATGACCGCCTCGGGAGAACGGCTTTGTCGAATCGGCGGCCAGTCGGTCGCGGGTGGTCACCATCCAGCCGTCATCGGCAATGCCTATGATCGGTGGAATGCGGTGATGTGATCGATAGTGGTAGTGGGCAGGGATCGATGATTTGTGGTACACCGTGAGACGAGGGTGCGACTGCTCGAGCTGCCGATAGATCTCCCACTGCCGCCGGCCCGGGTCCAATGACAGAAACGGTCCCCAGTCGATGACATCGACGCCCTGTAGGTCAATGAGATCTTCCAGATAGATGATGCGCTGCTGGTCCAGGGTGCTCATGCCATGGTCGGAGACCAGGATCAGATTCACGCGCTGAGCCAGTCCGCGAGCCTCGAGCCCCCTCACCAAGGCAGCAACTGCGCTGTCGACCCGGGCAATCGCCGAGTCGGTCTCCACCGAGTGCGGGCCGAAATCGTGTCCCGCCTGATCGACGTCGCTGAAGTAGATCGTCACGAAATCCGGAGCCGCTGCCTCGGGAAGGGATAGCCACTCGATCACCTGTCGAACCCGCTCGGCGTTGGGCACGCTGGAGTCGTATGACCGGTAGTAGGTCGGCCTGAGATTCTGGATGGCTACATCTGACCCAGGCCAGAAAAAGCTCGCTGCCTTCCTGCCCTGCCGCACTGCTGTCACCCACAGCGGTTCACCACCCCACCATCGGGGATCATGCACTGCGCTGGAATCCCCGATTCTGAATCGCTCACCGAGGCTCGTGTCCTTCATCCAGTTCGACACGATGCCGTGGTGTTCCGGGTAGAGGCCGGTCACGATGCTGTAGAAGTTCGGAAAGGTCAGCGTCGGAAGGACAGGAACCATCCAGCGGGCTCGCACGCCGGAATCCGCCAGCCGGCGCAGGTAGCGGCTCGCTGCGCGGTCGAGGTAGCTGGGGTGAAACCCGTCCAGACCTACCAGCAGAACGGCCTGGCCGGATGCCTCGTCTGCGCTCCTGCCAGGTGCGTGTTTCGGGGCGCAGGCAATGAGAAGTCCCAATAACAGAAGAACTTTCCTCCCGCAATCCACCACTACCGCCTGCTTCATCGTCAATGGCCCCGGGTGAAGATCTCCACCATCCCGACCGATAACTCAGGTCCGTTCACGGAACTCTTTGGCAGTACGTCAGATGAGACGACAGGAGCAGCTATGCACACAACCCACGAGATTACCCGCTCTTTATCACGCCGTGCTATCCGAGGCCGAGTCCTGGCCTTGGGCGTTCTGGCGCTGATGGGGTGCGAAAGTCAGTCGACCGCGCCTGAAGTGAATAGGGAACCCGAGGAGCAGGTGATTGACTTCGAGCTCACCGATGAAGGGGCGCTCGCCGCGAGCACGGCTCATATGATTGGTCATCACAAACTACCGACCGTGCCGTTGCGACACAGGCAAGACGATTTCAACTCGAACATGGCTCTGCTGGATAACTCGCCGTTTGATCTCACGTACTGGGGCGGTCCAGTCATCACCCGCGCCACCTCATACACCGTGTACGTAAACTGTCCGCAGCGAGCCGCGGTGTGCTGGGGCAACGGAACACTGGCGCCCTCAGATTTTCTCAGGGATCTGAATCGCAGCGACTTCATGAACATCGTCCGAGAGTACACCGGAGCTGAAGCGAAAGGCAACTTTGTCGTTTCGGCAATGCGGACGGAGGCGAGCTTTACCAACAACCGGGCAACCCTGCAGCAGATATTCCAGATTCTCTCTGACGCGGTTACTACCACAGGTGCCAGCGGGTACACCGCGATCTACCACGTGTTCCTGCCGCAAGGGACCGAGATGTGCATTTCTGCGGGCAACTGCTATTCACCGAGTGATCCTGCGAGCTGGACCTTCTGCGCGTTCCATGGAAGCGTGAACTTCGGCGCGACGCGGCACGTGTTGTTCACGGTCGAGCCCTATCAGGGTGTGGCAGGCTGCTCGATTCCGGGGCAGACCCCTCAAGGTCTCATCGACGCTACGGCTTCGACCCTGGCGCACGAGCTGTTCGAAACGATCACAGACCCGGATCTGGATGGCTGGTCGAATGGGCTTTTCGGTTACGAAATTTCCGATCTCTGTTCGTCCTTCGGCAGCAACCAGCTCCTGAATGGGCGCCGGTATTTCATCCAGTCCGAATACTCGAACAAGCTCCACATGTGCACCAATCGGGTCCCTGTGTAGGTCGACAACTTGTGGTGCAAATCTAAAAGCCGAGTAGCGGATCGATCTCCCGCTACTCGGCTTATTGTCCAGCTCTCGGTCCTGCTACGGAGTAAAACGCTCGTTGGTGGCA
>DATADG010000058.1:0-3393 GCA_036258655.1 Gemmatimonadales bacterium
GACTCCAGCCTCCGAGGCACGCTGGGCTGTCGCCGGGCGACTCGAGCCGAGTGCTGCGCCGGTGAGCAGCAGCTCACGCCAGGGACAACGCATACGTGATGGCGATATCGGGAGCCAATGAATGGATGACCGAGCAGTACTTCTCCAGGGAAAGCTCGATAGCGCGGCGCACCTTGGCGGGGTCCATAGCCGCTCCCCCGATCCGGTACTCCAGATGAATGGACACATACCGCCGGGGCTCCTGCTCCCGTCGGACCCCGGCTGCCTCGATGGTCAGCCGTTCGAACGGCATACGCATCTTCTGCAGAATCGACACCACATCTGACCCGGTGCAGGCAGCTGCCGCCAGCAACAAGGTCAGCATCGGGCCTGGAGCAGCTGTGTTATCCCCATCGATGGTAACGACCGCACCACCTGGCTCTCCGCCCTCGAACCGAAGCTCCTGCCGCCAATCCAGGATGATCTTCTTGGTCTCACCAGCCATAGCCTACACTCTGAGACGCTTCTGCGCCCGGGGCGCCGCTCGGATGTAGTCCAGGATTGCAATGACGGCGATAACCGTAGTCGCCCATGCGATGGGACGGAGATACGGAGACTCGATCAGAAAGGCGACGAGAGTCAGGATCTGCGCGACCGTGACAGCCTTGCCACTGGATCGCGCGGGGATAGCCCGGGGTTGATGCGACAGCACAGTAGCGGCAAAAGCGACAGTGGCGACAATATCACGGATGAGGACCCCGATAATTTCCCAGACTTCCAGCCGACCCGAGAACGCCACGACTCCGACTGCAGCGGCCATGAACACCTTGTCCGCAATTGGATCGATCACCGGCCCGTACGGTGAGCTGCCCAGACGCCGGGCCACCGGCCCATCGAGGAGGTCTGTCAGTGCGACGGTGCCAACAATTCCCAATCGCCAGCCAGTGTGGGGGATCAGAAGAAAGGCGGCCGCCAGCGGAATCCGCAGCAGGCTCAGCAGATCCGCCACGCTCAACTCCGCGCGGCCTTGCTCGCCTCTCGGGGCCGGACTAGCTTCGGACACGCTGCTCCCCTCACCGAAGGTGAGCGTACAAGATACCCTGGTCCGGCCTGCTCCTCCTCCCCCGGTAACCGCGTTCACCCATGATCCTTGACACTGCGGTGATTCCCTGCGGCGGGCTGGGAACACGGTTGCAACCCATTACTCGATGGCTCCCCAAGGAAGTTCTGCCAGTGGGGCTTAAGCCGGTGCTCTATTGGACGCTGGATGAAGCCGCCGATGCCGGATTGCTGCGAGCGATCATCATTACCAATCCGCACAAGCCAATGCTCGAGGCGGTCGCTCGCAACTATCCGGGGCCGCTCGAGCTGGAATTCGTCCCCCAGGATCATCCGCGTGGGCTCGGCGACGCACTTCTCCGCGCCAAAGACCAGCTCGCGGGTTCTCCATTCATCGCGGTTCTCCCCGACAATTTGTTCCACGGTCCGAATCCTACCGCGGCGGTGCTGGCGACCTTTCGTTCCACCGGGCTGGCCACCGTTCTCCTGGCGGAAATCGAGCGCAAGGAGGCCGGGTCCAAAGGCGCAACCGGTCGAGCAACTATCCGTCGGGCGGAAGATGGAACACTCCGAGTCGCAGCGGTTGCCGACAAGGGAGCTGGTCGATTCGACACGGCTGGAGCAGAGGCAGCCGTTACCCCAATAGGCAGGATGGCATTTCAAGGCACCATCCTGCAGGAATTCGAGGAGGTCGGGCGAGGACTGCCTCCCGGTTCGGAGCTCGATGACGTTCCGATCCTGCAACGCCTTGCGCGTCGCGATGCACTCGCCGGAGTCATCAACCCGGCGCGGTTTTTCGACGTTGGCGTACCTGAGGGTTACCGGGAAGCGGTCGCAGCTTCTCCGGCTCGGGTGTAAGCATCGGTCCACCGGTGAACACCACCTTCAATCACTTCCTGGTGGAGCTGACCTCGATCAATTCCGAGCGGCTGCGAGATGCCGACGGATTATCGGCTCTGGTGGTCGCGGCTGCCGGTGCGGTGGGCATGCCGGGATTGGGGCCCCCGGTCGCCAGGCAGGGAGCGGGTGAAATCGCAGTCGCGCTTTTATGTCTGGAGGGGCATATCGTCCTTCACTGTGCGCCGGGAGAAGGGGTATGCCTGGTCGACATCGTGGCGCGTGCTCCGGCCGATGTGGGCAAGGGAATCGATGTCATCAGCCGCCGTTTGGCCCTCTAAGACCTCCCCGAACTATCCCTTCCGACCGGCAGGAAGGATCCAGACTGCGGCTTGCTACGCGCAGCACATCTTCGCGGGTGACGCGGCGAAATGCAGCAGCGGGATTCTCCAGATCGGCGGGCCCGTTCCCGATCAGATATGCCTCTAGGATTTCGCCAGCCAGCGCTCCTGCGCTCTGCCGACTGACTTCCGCTTGACCGGCAAGGTAGTTCACCGCCTGCTCCAACTCTGTTTCCGTCACCCGCTCATGCCGAAATCTTTCGAGTTCTTCCAGCATGGCTGACCGGGCCTCCTCCTCACGTTGGGGAGAGGTCGCGATGTAGGTGACGAGTGCGCCGCCCCTCCCTCGCTGCCAGCTTGACGCGAGAACGGTGTATGCCAGAGAACGGCGGTCTCTGAGGGCCTCGAACATTCGCCCACCCAACCCACTAGCCACGGCTGCCCATATTTCCGCGGCATGGCGCTCGGGGTCGCGGCGATGGGGTCCTGGAAACACCATTGCCAGAGCGGTCTGGGCCTTCTCACGGTGAACCACCCTGAGGGACTGTGCCATGCCGGATGTCGAGCTGGGTAGGGCTGGAAAACTCCTCATTTTGGCAGGGTAATCACGGAAGATCCCTGCCAGCGTGGCACTCGCCTCCTCGGAATCCACGTCACCCACCGCAACGACTACCGGCCGAGCACCCAGCAAGCCCTCTGAATGCCAGCGGCAGACGTCGTCGGGGGTGATGGATTGCAGTGTGTTGGGTAACCCGCCCACCGGCAACCCGTAGCCGCGGTCGCCAAACGCAGCGGCAAAGCCGAGCTGAAACGGGTAGCGGAACATGTCGTCGGCTACCTGTTCGGCCTCGATCACCATAAGCCCTCGCTCGGTGTTCACATCCGACTCGGCGAGCGTCGGCTGGGTAAACACCAGGCTCAGGAGCGACGCAGCGTCTCCGAGGTTCTCGGCGAGCACCGTCGTGCTGAACCCCAGCCAGTCGGAGGCGACGTTCGGGCTGAGCGTGCCGCCGAGCCGCTCGAAGGCAAACGCCAGACCGGCTGCATCCAGATCCCCTGCCCCACGCACCGAGCTCCGAGCGGTGAGCGCCGCCAGTCCGGCCTTGGACGAGGGATCGAAGTCAGTTCTGGGGGAATACACCCCGAGAGCTACCAGCGGCACTCCGGACTTCCGCCG
>DATADG010000059.1:0-6533 GCA_036258655.1 Gemmatimonadales bacterium
CCTACTGCGGGACGATGGCTTACGAGATCGAGCACATCTCGACCCATGAGGAGCGCGTCTGGTTACGGGAGAAGATCGAGTCCGGCGCATACCGCACCCCATTGTCGAAGGAGCGTCAGCGATGGTTGCTCCGCCGACTGACCGAGGTGGAAGCACTCGAGCGGTTCCTGCATAAGGCCTATCTCGGCCAGAAACGGTTCTCAATCGAAGGTGTGGACATGCTGGTGCCCATGCTGGACTTGACCACCGAGAGCGCCGCGGAGTCGGGCGCGCGTGACGTGGTGATCGGCATGGCGCACCGGGGCCGTCTCAACGTGCTGGCGCACACCATCGGACGTCCGTACGAGACGATCTTCGCCGAATTCGAGGGGGGACGACAGGTCGAAGGCGGCCAGCTCACGCCCGAGGGTGGCACTGGGGATGTGAAGTATCACCATGGCGCCGACGGCGAGTATGTCACGGCGGGAGGCAAGGTCATCACGGTGAGCCTGTCGCCCAATCCGAGTCACCTCGAATTCGTTTCGCCCGTCGTAGACGGGCGGGCCCGCGCCAAGCAGACGCAGCGAAACGGCGGCGAGCTGCACCACGATCCGACGGCAGCCCTTCCGGTCGCCATTCACGGCGACGCTGCCTTCGCCGGCCAGGGTGTCGTGGCCGAAACCCTTAACCTCGGTGCGCTGAAGGGATATCGAACGGGCGGGACCCTGCATCTCATCACTAACAACCAGGTCGGCTTCACGACTGACATGGAAGACGCGCGGTCGACTCGCTACGCCTCCGATCTGGCGAAGGGGTTCGACATCCCCATCATCCACGTAAATGCCGATGACGCGGAGGCGTGCCTGTCGGCGGTTCGCCTCGCCATGGCATATCGGGACCGATTCCACCAGGACGTGGTAATCGATCTCGTGGGATACCGCCGGCACGGGCACAACGAGGGCGACGAGCCGGCGTACACCCAGCCGCTCATGTATGAGCGGATCAAGACCCTGCCCACGGTGCGCGAGAGCTATGCCCGCGCTCTCATCCAGGCCGGGGTCTTGAGCCAGGAAGAGGCCGACGCCGAAGCTTCGCAGGCATATCAGCGACTGGTGAAGGTGCAGGAGGCCTTCAAGTCGAGCGGCGGTCGTTCGCTTCCGCAGGAGCAGCCGGTTCGGGTCAGCGGGCCCGGCCAGGATGTAGAGACTGCCGTCCCCGCCGACTCACTCATCGCTCTGAACGATCGGCTGCACAGCTGGCCGGGAGACTTCAACGTACATCCCAAGCTCCGGAAGCAGCTGGAGAAGAGACGCGCGGCTCTAGGTCCGGACGGGGGCATCGAGTGGGCACACGCGGAGGCGTTGGCGCTCGGCTCACTGCTGATGGACGGCGTGCCGGTTCGGTTGACCGGGCAGGATACCGAAAGAGGCACGTTCAGCCAGCGGCACCTGGTGCTGCACGACGTGAAAAACGGAACCAGCCTCACACCGATCAGAAACCTGCCCGGTGCTCTCGCGCCCATGGAGCTGCACAACAGCCCGCTCTCCGAGTTGGCCACGCTCGGTTTCGAGTACGGCTACAGTGTAGCGACGCCCGAGGCGCTGGTGTTGTGGGAGGCGCAATTCGGCGACTTCGTCAACGCCGCGCAGGTCATCATCGATCAATTCATCTCGTCCGGCCTGGCGAAATGGGGGTTGACGACCCGCCTCACCCTCCTGCTCCCCCATGGGTATGAAGGACAGGGACCGGAGCACTCGAGCGCTCGAATGGCTCGATTCCTTCATCTGGCAGCCGAGGGGAATATCAGGGTCATAAACTGCACGACGCCGGCCCAGTACTTTCACCTGCTCCGGCGGCAGGCCAAGCGCTCCCGCCAGCGGCCTCTGATTTTGCTCACGCCCAAGAGTCTGCTGCGTCATCCACAGGCCACCTCACGCCTGGAGGATCTGACCTCCGGACGTTTCCAGCCGGTATTGGACGATGCGCACTACGCCGGGAATCCTGAGCGCGCAGAGCGTCTGCTCATGTGCACCGGCAAGGTGTACTACGACCTGCTGCCCGAGGCAGAGAAGCTGGGAGCGAATCGGCCGGCCATCATCCGGCTGGAGCAGCTCTACACCTTCCCCTGGACCGAGCTGCGACAGGTCCTGCCGCGGTACAGCGGAGCCCGGGAGCTGGTGTGGGTGCAGGAAGAGCCGCTCAACATGGGCGCGTGGCGGTATCTCGAGGCCAAGTTGAGAGAGCTGGTCTCCGAGGGACACCCGATGCTTATCCGGTACGTAGGCCGGCCGGAGCGGGCCAGCCCGGCGGAGGGGTATCCTGCAGCACATGCCAAGGAGCAGGGCCGGATAGTGCGGGAGGCGCTTGAGGCGCCGGTTCAGAAGCCAGCGACGGAAACGATGGCCAAGGCGGGCGAAGCTCAGAGCTGAGACGGGAACGGCGGGAAAGAACGACGAGAAAGGCGATGAAACGACAACGGGAGAGGCGGCTTGCGTCGCTCTCTCCCGTCACTTTTTTCCCGTAGCTAGTTTCCGCCTCTTCTACTCCCTTGCCATCATGGGCCGCTCGGACGCCTGGCGGATCAGCTGCCGCACGGGCTCGGAGAGGTGCTCGCCATAATGGAGGAGGAAGACTCCCCGGGAGCGCCGCTGCATCAGAAAAGCGATCAGCGGGGTGTCAGCCTTGGCTGCGTTACAGTCTCTGCAGGCGAGGACCAGGTTATCGGGCCTGTCATAGGCCGTCTGCCCCCTGCGGGGCCGAACATGGTCCAGGGTGATCGTCTCCAGGCTGGTCTCGGTGCCGCAATACGCGCAGACCGGGCCGTGCTGGGCGAGTAACCAATCGCGGTGCGACTGCATTGAACGACCGGGGGAACGACGGAAACTGGGGACGGAAACTGCGGAATTCCTTCGTGATCGACGTGCCACAAAACACCAGGTTGAGGGTTTGACCAGACCCGACTGCCAGGTCCAGTACGTAACGCCTTGAAAGGTAGCAAGATTGGGGCCGCGGCGGGAGGGCGGTTGGGCAGAAGAGGCAGCGGGGCAGGAGCAGACACACCTCATTCCGAGCGGGTGAGGAACCAGCTCAATGATGCGCTGCCCCGCTGCCCGCCTTACTGGCGCAGATCGTCACCCGGTTGCAACATAGGCGGTCGCCAGCAACCAGGTTCCCCTCACCAAGGACCTTCCATGCGCCGCTATCTTGCCGTCAATCTGGATGTTGCACTCCTGGTGCTTCGCCTTGCGCTCGCGGCAGTGCTGCTCTATCACGGCATCCCCAAGCTCTTGAACTTCGGCGAAAGCGTGAGGGGCTTTGAAGCCATGAACATCCCTGCTCCGACGCTGACCGTCGTATTCGCCATCCTGGCCGAGGTGGTTGGTGGACTTCTGATCCTGTTCGGTGTTGCCGTGGATATCGCCGGCATTCTCGTCGTGATCGACATGCTGGGAGCCATTTTCACCGTGCACTGGGCGGCCGGATTCGATTTCACCAAGGGCGGCTGGGAGCATCCGTTTACCGTCCTCGCGATGGCCCTCGCACTCGCCTTTGCGGGTCCGGGACGGTACTCGGCAGCAAGCGGGCGACGGGGGACCGGGAGAGTGGCGGAGGCGCGGTAGGGCGTTCCCGCTTACCTTGCTTCCACCATGACCCCCGAGAGCACCCGAATTCGAGTTCCCCGCCCGGAGGGTTCGGCTACCTCAAACAATGAAACCGATGCGCCGGAACTGGTCTGGCGTAGCATCAACGCCATTCGCGCCCTCTCGATGGACGCAGTGGAGCAGGCGCAGTCCGGTCATCCCGGTACGCCGATGGCGTTGGCACCGGTTGCGTATCTGCTGTGGCATCGCCTGTTGCGCCACAATCCGCGGAATCCGGATTGGCCGGACCGCGACCGCTTCGTGCTCTCCTGCGGCCATGCCTCCATGCTGCTGTATTCGCTGCTGTACCTCAGCGGATACGACCTCTCGCTGGCCGATCTCAAGAGCTTTCGGCAGTGGGGGTCGAAGACACCCGGTCATCCGGAACGGGGACACACTCCCGGAGTAGAAACAACGACCGGCCCGCTCGGGCAGGGATTCGGTAACGCCGTGGGTATGGCGATCGCCGAGCGATTTCTCTCCGCGCATTTCAACCGGCCTGATCACAGAATCGTGGATCACCGGGTCTGGGTTTTTGCCAGCGACGGCGATCTCATGGAAGGAGTGGCCAGCGAGGCAGCCTCCCTCGCGGGTCACCTGAAATTGGGCAAGCTTGCCGTGGTGTACGATGACAACCACATCACGATCGACGGCGACACCGCACTCACCTTTTCTGAGGACGTTCCCCGGCGATTTGAGGCCTACGGGTGGCGGGTACTCCGGGTGAAGGACGGGAATGACCTCGAGGCCATCACTCGCGCGCTGGACACCGCCCACGCAGAGCGAGACCGACCCACCCTCATTGCCCTGCGGACCGTTATCGCCGACCCCGCGCCTACCAAGCGCAACAACGCTGAGGCGCATGGCGCACCGCTCGGCGCAGAAGAAGTGCGCCGCACGAAAGAGATCATAGGTTGGCCGGTCGAACCCGGATTCTATGTGCCTGACGACGCACTGTCGCACTGGCGCTCAGCAGTAAACCGTGGCAGCGCGCTCGAGGCAGAATGGCGCAGACGTTATCAGGCGTACCAGGCGGCGCATCCCGAACTGGCGGCCGAGCTGGACCAGTGGCTTTCCGGCCGTTTGCCGGCGGATTGGGACAAGAAGGTGCCTGGTGTTCCCTCCGATGCCGGGCCAATGGCCACGCGACAGGCGTCAGGCGTGGCGTTGCAAAGCATTGCTGCGGCAGTGCCCAATCTCGTCGGTGGCTCGGCGGACCTCGGCGGCAGTACCGGCACCACACTGAAGCAGGGTGGCACCTTCGGGCCGGACACCGCCGGTCGGACATTTCACTGGGGTGTTCGGGAACACGGGATGGCCGCCTGCCTCAATGGAATCGCGGCTCACGGAGGGCTAAGGCCATTCGGGAGCACGTTCCTGGTATTCTCCGACTACATGAAGCCGGCTATCCGCCTAGCAGCCATCATGCGGCTTCCCGTGATCTACATCGGAACTCACGACTCGATTGGACTGGGTGAGGACGGACCCACGCACCAGCCGGTCGAGCACCTGGCCATGTTGCGCGCGATTCCCAATCTGGTCACCCTGCGCCCCGCCGACGCTGCCGAAACAATCGAAGCGTGGAAGGTCGCGATCGAACGGCTGGACGGTCCTACCTTCCTGGTGCTCACCCGGCAGAAGCTGCCGCTCGTCGATCGAAGCGGCAGCGCGGCGGAGGGCGTGCGGCGTGGGGCATACGTGATTCGGGATGACGCCGGCCCGACAGGCCTCGATGCCATTCTCATCGCAACAGGTTCCGAGGTATCGGTTGCTCTCGAGGCTGCCCGGCTTCTACGGGACGATCGCATAGCGACGCGGGTGGTCTCGATGCCGTCGTGGGAGCTGTTCGCGGCTCAGCCGGAAGCCTATCGCGATTCGGTGCTGCCGCCATCGGTGCGGACCCGTGTAGCCGTCGAAGCGGCGGGGCCGATGGGTTGGTCCCGGTGGATCACCGATGACGGCGCGATGGTCGGAATGAAAGGATTTGGCGCATCGGCGCCAGGCGAGCGGCTGTTCGAGGAGTTCAAGCTTACTCCCGAGCACGTGGCCCACACCGTTCGACAGCTACTTCGTCGAGAGAGCCAATGAGCCCTGCACGGAATCCTCTGGTCCGGCTCGCGGAGCTGGGGCAGAGCATCTGGTACGACTACATCACCCGGGAGCTTCTCCGCTCGGGCGAGCTCGCGCGGCTGATCCGGGAGGATGGGCTCCGGGGAATGACCTCGAATCCCACCATCTTCGAAAAAGCCATTGCAGGGAGCCCGCTCTACGACGACGATATCCGCCGCCTTAGCGAACGCTCGCTCGGTCCCGGCGAAATCTTCGAGGCCATCGCGGTCGCCGATGTACAGGCGGCCTGCGACGCCTTCGCCACCCTCTACCAGCAAAGCGCTGGGCGGGATGGCTTCGTGTCGCTGGAGGTCTCACCCAGCCTGGCGCACGATACCGACGCCACGGTGCACGAGGCCAAACGCCTCTGGGATGCCATTTCCCGTCCCAACGCAATGATCAAGATTCCCGGCACCCGGGCGGGACTGGCAGCCATTCGAGAGTCCATCGCCGCCGGCATCAACGTCAATGTCACCCTGCTCTTTTCCATTCAGCGCTATGGCGAGGTGATCGAAGCGTTTCTGGAGGGACTGGAACGGCGCATCGGCCAGCGGATGGATGTGACGTCGATTGCGTCAGTGGCCAGCTTCTTCGTGAGCCGGGTGGACGGCAAGGTCGATCTGCTGCTCAATGGCAAGGGACAAGACAGCGAACAGCTGCGGGGCAAGATCGCCATTGCCAACGCGGCTCTGGCATACCAGCTCTTCCGCCGGACGCTGGCTGGAGAGCGCTGGGAGCGGCTCAGTGCCGCCGGTGCCAGGCCTCAGCGGCCGCTTTGGGCTTCGACCAGCACCAAGGATCCGG